>JBIQMB010000149.1:0-7275 GCA_044463745.1 Chitinophagaceae bacterium
TTTACCCGTATCCTAATCCGAAAATAGATGTCAACAGTTATTGAAGCCATAGGAAAAGGTTTAGCGATGGGTCTGCTACTGGCTCTGTCTGTTGGTCCGGTAATATTCACCGTTATCAAACAAAGCATCAACAATGGTCGTGAGGGCGGGTTCAGTTTTATCATTGGTGTATGGATCAGCGATTTTTTACTCATTATCCTGGCCAATCTGTTTTCAGAATTACTTAAGCATGTGCTTGACTTTAAATCCGCAATCGGAATAGCCGGTAGTGCGCTTCTCATAGCCATGGGCATCTATTATATTTTTTTCAAGAAGGTAAATATTCATCCTGAAGATATGGCCATGCCCGGTCTGAAAAATTATGACCATGCAAGAATCGGTGTACAAGGTTTTTTGCTAAACACCCTGAACCCGGCAGTGATGATTTTTTGGCTCACCGCCGCCACAGCCATTGCTGTATCGCATAGCGTACGCGACCGTATCATCATTTTCGGAACAGCTATGGCCTTCAATATATGTATGGATGTAGTTAAAGTAACCCTGGCCGGAAAGCTTCGCAAAAAGCTGACCCTGAAAAATATCAGATTAATTAACAAACTTTCAGGATTAATTTTACTGATATTTGGCACAGTGCTTTTGATAGGTGTATTATTCTTTATTAACAAACTGACATGAGCCGCCTCGTAGTAACTACTCTTATGGTATTGTTGCCTTTTCTGGTCATGAGCCAGGGCGATATGCTGCTGCTTAAGAAGAATAATAAAGTGATTAAATCGTACTTTCCCGGCAGCCTGATCAGGATGAATATCGGCAGTGGTTATCAGGAATTTTACATCAATAAACTGGCTGATGATTCATTGTTTTTATACCAATATCAAATCAGGCCTTATGTGGATAACCTGGGCTTTCCGCGCAATGATACCACGGGCACCATTGCCTACACTTTTCATTTCAACGAAATCGAAACGCTTTATGATCAAAAGAAAAGCAATTGGAGTTGGCAGGGCACGGGTGCAGCCTTGTTTGGCGGAGGGGCGGTGCTTACTACAGCCGGATTGCTGACATGGGTTTTTGCAGAAAAAAATACACAATATTATGCTCGTCCCGGATTTGTGGCTGCCTCGGCTGCACTTACCGGAATCGGTTATCTTTTGCTCCGTACCCATTCGGGCAAAAAATGGCACATTGGCAAAAAATTTACTTTGCAGTATATCAATACCAAATAGAGTTGCAGTGGCTACATCGCGAAAAGGAAAGAAAAAGAGAAGTTTTATCGCGCGTCTGATCCGGTTTACCTTCAAAGTAATCCTTTATGGATTTCTGTTTTCCATACTTTATATTTTTTATTGTAAATGGATCAACCCTCCTTTTACGATTACCCAATTGTCAGCCATTATGGATGGCGACGGCATCCGGCGCGATTACGTTTCATACGATGAGATGGGTTCCAATATCAAACTGGCGGTGATGGCCGGAGAGGATCAATTATTTCCGGACCACAATGGATTCGACTTCAAAAGTATTCAGAAAGCGATGAAGCACAACCAGAAGAAGAAATCGCTACGTGGAGCCAGTACCATTAGTCAGCAAACGGCTAAGAATGTTTTCCTTTGGCAGCACGGGGGCTGGTTCAGAAAAGGGCTGGAAGTATATTTCACTTTTATGATCGAAAAACTATGGAGCAAGCAGAGAATATTCGAAGTTTATCTGAATGTAGCCGAAATGGGTAAAGGTGTTTTTGGTGTGGAAGCTGCTGCGCAACATTATTTTAGAAAACATGCCAAAGACCTAACCAGGCAGGAAGCAGCTATGATAGCGGCCTGCCTTCCTAATCCTAAAGTTTTTACAGTTAAACCGATGTCCAAAAGGGTAGCATCGCGTTACCCGTGGATTATGCGCCAGATGAATAACCTGAGAACAGACCCTGATGTAATGAAGGTGATGGAGTAGCCGGTGGGTTGCTCAGCAAGGTACATAAACGCAAAGAAGAAAGAACGCAGAGATTACGCAGGCATTATTCATCTTCGTGGTCCTTCGTGTCTTCGCGCCCTCGTGGCAATTAAACGTAGTGAAGAAAAACGCAGAGAGTTCGCAGGGAGAAAAGAAACTACTTTATAAATCAAGATTACCTTGGCATCAATTTTTCTCACCTCCCAAATACCATATGGAAAGAACCAAAACCAAATGGCAAACCATGAATTGGTACGCGTTTTGAGCCATGCTATCCGGAACCTGCAATCCGGTTCTGCTAACCAGTTTCACATCTAAACTCCGGATTATGCAAACAAGAACAACACGAGAAGTAATGGAGAGCCACCTCGAAAACAGAAAACAAAAACGTGTGGACGAAGACATAGAGAAAAATATGTCACCAGACGTTGTCATCCTTTCAAACCATGGAAACTATATGGGTAAGGAAGGCGTGAAAGAATCATCAAAAGTTCTTCAGAATTTATTGGGTAAAGGTGAGTACACTTACAAAGAAGTACAGGTAGAGAAAGACTTCGCTTTTTTGGAATGGTCGGGCGAATCTAAAGACAAAATTATTGAGGACGGCGCAGATTCATTTTACATTAAAGACGGTAAAATTGTTTTCCAGTCGGTACACTATACGGTTAAGCCGAAGTAATGAAAGGGAATTTTGAGATGGCAATTAAGAGGTTTTCTCTATTATACGATATTCAATTTATTAAAGAAAGGCTATTTTGAAATTTAATTCCAACTTCGCCTACTAAGAATCCGTAACTCTTAGGTCATTTCGTTATTTTGCATATATGGACTTTTTACAAAAGGTTTACTTCAATAATACTGTAGGCGATTACCTACAGGCAGCAATCATTATAATACTGGCATTTCTTATCAAAAGATTTGTTTCACGTTACATAACCAAAACCATGATCCGTGTAGGGCGCGGACGGTGGAGTGGCTTACCGGTTGCCGAATTAGACAAGGTTTTGATCAATCCGATTGAAAGGTTTTTCATGATCCTGGTCATCATCATTGCTTTGGGCAGATTAACTTTTCCGGAGGTTCTGAATTTTAAAATCTTCCACATCCCATCCAAAACAATACTGGATTCCGTTGCCCGGTTTTTGATTATATATGGATTCGCTTCGCTGCTTACCCATACCATGGATTTTATTGCCATAGTTATCCGCCAACGTTCGCATGTAAAAACAAATGGTGAACATCAGCTACTCTTTTTTTTCAAGGATTTCATCAAGGTGGTCATCATCATTTTTGCGATCATCTTCATCATCAAATTTTCATTTTATGCGGATGTAAGCAAGCTCCTGACCGGCCTCAGTATCATTGGTGCGGCCCTGGCATTGGCAGCTAAAGAAAGTCTTGAAAACCTGATAGCGAGTTTTGTCATCTTCTTTGATAAACCTTTTGTAACGGGTGATACGGTAAAGATTAAGGATGTACGCGGCGCGGTGGAAAGGATTGGCTTAAGATCCACGCGGATTCGGACCATTGAAAATTCGCTTGTTACCATTCCGAACAAACAGATGGTTGATAACATTCTGGACAATTTCAGCACGCGCGATTTTGTACGAAATGAAGCGACCATCAACGTTCCCGGAAAATATTCTGCCGATGTCATCAAGCAAATACTTCATGAGATGGAAAAGCGGATATCTACAATTGAGGAGGTGCAGGAAACCGATGTTTACCTGCGCGAATTTGCAGGTGATAATGCAATCGCTGCGGTTTCATATTACACAAGACTTTCGTTGAGTCTGGCTGAAACCAATGATCTGAGGCAAACGGTGAATATAAAGTTGAAATCTGTCCTGGATGAGTTTACGCCCGCTGCGCCCACGGCATGATTATTTATGATCGTTTTTAGAAGTTTAATAAGAACTTCCTTCTGAAACTTTTGGGAAATCTGATATCTCTTTTTTGCTTAGCAAGGACCAGGCGAAACTTTCCAAAAGTAAGTGAGGTTTCAAGATTAAGGAAGAATGAAAAGTACTCAGTTATAAAAATCCCAGAAGGATTCCCTGCTCCTCCCGTCATCCCACCGATATAATCCCGGCCAGCTCTTTCTGCCAATTTCCAATTTTACCATACTCAACCATCCTGCCCGCTTCCATACCGGCTTTCATAACCAAAAAAGTAGGTGTATGCGTGATGTTAAATGCTTCCGGCAATGTGTAAGGCAACTTCTTAAACCTGTCAAGCATAAAAACTGTAACCTTCCCTTCAGGAAAACCAGCTATCTGAAGTACCTTGAAAAACTTAGGTAAGATATCCTCTGTATCCTCGCACCATGTACCACCAAAAATTATAAAATACAAATCCTCATTGCTTGCTTTCAAGGCCTGAACCAAATCTGGTTCGGGTGCATCCAGCCCATTTTGACTTTCTGCAAACCAACGAAAAGAAGCATTCAGATCTTCTTTGGTTACCACACCCACAAGTAATTTCTCATTTGAATCTGCATCTTCAATCGTATGATAAGTATCTGCCTTTGTATCTTTCATATCTCAAATATTTAATCATTTATAAATTATCTTTCAATTGCTGTATAAAAAGTTTTAGTCTCTCCAGCGACTGAGTCAGCTCAAACTTTTCAGCCGCCAGCTTTTCTGTCTTTAAGTAATCCTTGGCGCCCTTGATCGTAAATTTTCGCACTCGAAGCAGATCATGAATCAGATAAAGGGTCTTCACATCCTCCGGTCGGTAATAGCGATCCCCTTTGCGGTTCGTTCGGGGTTTCAATATTTTAAATTCGTTGCTCCAGTACCGGATTAGTGATGTTTGTTCACCAAACATTTTAGCCACATCGCCAATCGGATAATACGACTTTTGAAACAATTCTTCATCCGGCGGCAATTGGATATCCTTGTTCACCGGCTCATCAAGTGAACGTCTTCCACCTCCTGTTTTTCGCTTTACCAGATCCTCTACCGTAGTAACTTTTTCCTTTTTTACTTGAGTATGGTCCACGGCAGGTTTCTGCTCCTCAGGAGGATCGAAAGAGAAATCACCGAAATCAATTGTTATTTGCTTTGTCATCTGCCCGAACTTTTTAAGCTGTATCGCGCTTTGTTGTATTACCTTTGCCAGCCGTATAACAAAGATAACCATCTATCAACCAAACGTGTCTTAAAAGTAGAACAATAATGAAAAGCAGCAGCGAGATCAGACAAGCTTTTATTGATTTTTTTCGTGAGAAAGGTCACGAAATTGTGCCTTCCGCTCCCATCGTGGTTAAGAACGACCCTACCCTGCTTTTTACCAATGCAGGGATGAATCAGTTTAAAGATTTCTTCCTGGGCAATAAAGCTCCCATAGCTTCGCGCGTGGCCGATACGCAAAAATGCCTCCGCGTTAGTGGTAAGCACAATGACCTGGAAGAGGTGGGTGTGGACCATTATCACCATACCATGTTTGAGATGCTGGGCAACTGGAGCTTCGGAAACAGCACCCACGACCCGAAACCCTATTTCAAAGAAGAAGCCATTGCTTGGAGTTGGGAACTGCTTACCAAAAGACTGGGAATTCCTGAGAAAGATCTCTATGTTACCGTTTTTGAAGGAGATGAAAAAGATGGTTTACCCGTGGATCAGGAATCGATTGAATTTTGGAAACAATGGGTGCCGGCGAATCGCATCCTCATGGGTGGAAAGAAGGATAATTTTTGGGAAATGGGCGATACAGGCCCCTGTGGCCCTTGTACTGAAATACATTACGACGCAAGAAGTGAGGAAGATAAAAAACAAATAGCCGGAAAAGACCTGGTGAATAAAGACCATGGTGAAGTGATAGAAATTTGGAATCTGGTATTTATTCAGTTTAACCGAAAGGCTGATGGCAATCTTGAGCCGCTGCCTGCCAAACATGTGGATACAGGTATGGGCTTTGAGCGGTTGGTAAGGGTTTTGCAACAGAAGAAAAGCAACTACGACACCGATATTTTTAGTCATACCATCGAGAAAACAGAACAAATTTCGAACTTAAAATACGAAGGAAGTGATAGCCGGAAAGACATTGCTTTTAGGGTGATTGCCGATCACATTCGCGCGGTCATTTTCCCGATTGCCGACGGACAATTGCCCTCCAATAATGGTGCAGGCTACGTCATCCGCCGAATCCTTCGTAGGGCTGTACGGTATTATGTTAGTTATCTGAATGTACGGGAGCCGCTGCTGTACCGATTGGTTCCACTCATCGCCACGCAATTCGAGCACGTTTTTCCGGAGGCCAAAAAGCAGGAAAAATTTCTGGAGAAAGTTATTCACGAAGAAGAAAATAGTTTTTTAAGAACACTGGATTCAGGTTTGAAAAGGTTGGAAGGAATGCTGGCAGACGGCACCAAAGTGATTAATGGAGAAATCGCTTTCGAACTTTTTGATACCTATGGTTTTCCGATCGATCTCACCCAACTTATAGCCACAGAAAACAATGCAACGGTTGATATGAAAGGGTTTGAGGCAGAGATGAAAAAACAAAAGGACCGTAGCCGGGCAGCAGCGCAGATTCAAACCGGAGATTGGATAGAGGTAGCAGAGGGCCAAACCATATTTAAAGGTTACGACCAAACTGAAACGAATAGCCACATCCTAAGATATCGGAAAACAGAATCCCAGGGTAAGGAATCTTACCAGATTGTGTTGGACCAAACTCCTTTTTATGCCGAAAGCGGCGGACAGGTGGGTGATACCGGCGTATTAAAGTCTGGCGATGATATCATTAAAGTGTATGACACCAAAAAAGAAAATGATCTGATCCTACACTTCACAAGATCGCTACCTACAGATGTAGAAGCAGAGCTGATAGCAACCATCAACCGCGACGAAAGATCACAGACTGTATTACATCACAGCGCTACACATCTGATGCATGCTGCACTCCGGCGCGTGCTGGGCAATCATGTGGCGCAAAAGGGAAGCCTGGTGAATGCTGATTATCTGCGATTCGACTTTTCACACTTTACAAAAGTGACCTCGGAAGAAATACTTCAGATAGAGCAGATCGTCAACGAAAGAATTCGTAGGAACGATCTAATAGCTACTGAACTGATGCCCAAAGATCAGGCGCTGAAAAAAGGTGCCATGGCATTGTTTGGAGAAAAATACGGCGATGTGGTAAGGGTGGTAACGATGGATGAGGATTATTCGGTAGAGCTATGCGGAGGTACACACGCTGCCCGCACCGGTGATCTGGGATTTTTCAAAATCATCAATGAAACCGCTGTGGGCGCAGGTGTGAGAAGAATTGAGGCATTGAGCGGTAAGAAAGCCGAGACCTATATAGAAGACAATC
>JBIQMB010000150.1:0-7264 GCA_044463745.1 Chitinophagaceae bacterium
GGTTAATAAAGATGGTATGGGCGTGTGGCAGTGAATGATATCGTACGGGCCACGACTGATGATTTCTTTCAGATTTTTGTAAGAACCCTGCAAAGATTTTTGCAATACCGATCTGGGAAAATCAATGTGGAAAATGTTTTTTGCTTCCGGAAAAATATGACCTCCTCTGTTTTCAAAAACCAGATCTACCTCCGCTCCATTTTCGGATAGCCATTGTATATAAGGCCGATGGAAAACGTGCAGATGGATATCACTCGTTGCGATATATAAAACTTTTTTCATCGGGTTTCAATTAATGAGGACACAACCATGCGAAACTCGTCCATGTTTTGTTTGCTGGGATGTTGCCCCAATCGGTTTAAATAAAATTGGGATGAAACAAATGGGTACAAAATCAAATTGATAATTAGCTTCAGCAAAGTATCTTTCATGGCTCTAACCTTTACCAGATAAGATCGCGAAGAATTCTTAAGGCGATTGAGGTCGTATAAATAGGTTTTAATTTTTTTATTCTTTGTAACGGATTCGAATTCAGAGTAATAATGCAGTACGTCAGGCATTAATGCATATTTTTTTCCGTGAAGATATCGTTCCAAATAATCAAGGTCTTCTGCATAGCGCATGTTTGCCGTGTAGGATATTTCCTTTGCATCAGCAAGCCGATACATGGATCCGGCATGAAAAAACCGGATTCGGTCGCCTATTCTGAATTCTTTGGGCTTAAGATCTATATTTCCCCTCACTCTAAGAATTCCTTCGTAGATTGTTTTGTACGAAGCTACGCCGCAGGATACCAGGTGCACTTCGGGATGAGCTTCCAGATATGCAACCTGTAATTTTATTCTTTCAGGATGATAGAAATCGTCAGCATCACAGATGGCCAGGTATTTCCCTTCGGCTTTATTTAGGATGGCCTGGCGTGCCTGTGCTCTACCCTTATTTTGTTCAAAATGTATGATCACAAATCTGGGATCGTGCAGGGTTTCAAGTATTTGTTTGGTACCATCGGTTGATCCATCGTTCAGAATATAACAAACCCAATTTTTGTAAGATTGATTGATGAGTGATTTAATAACCAATCTCAGGGTTTTTTCTCCGTTGTAAACCGGCATCATGACAGCTACGCGCGGGCTATTCTCCATATTCCATTTCTTTTCCTGCCTCCGGAGTAGATAAAAAAAGCACATCCGGAAACTGTTTTTGTATTTCTGTGATTAACGTACGAAGGAGCGATAAATTATTTTTTCTATTTTTTTCATCCAGTCCGCCTACATAGTTTATCCGGTGCGAACAAATGACCGCAGGCTTGTTCCAGTAAAATGCTGTGCTGACTCTTTTTAGCGCATCCTTTATCCATGGAAAGGAAGGGTTGACCGCAGGTTCAAAGAAAACATTCCGCACCAGATACCTTTGCCCATATTCATTCACGCTTCCCTGAAAATTCATCTTCCTGGCCAGTTGTTCTCTTTTGGGTATTCGTTGCACCATTAATCCCTGTAGGTACCTGACACCTTTTTCTTTAAGTGTATGTTCTATTTTTTCATTCCATATATACCTCGGTGCAATGAAAGACTCCGACAGGAAGCCGAAATCCTGCTTGAAGATTCTTACGGCCTGATTGATTGATTGGATAATGAATGCCTCATCATCCTTGCATCGGATATGAAGCGCAGAAGAAAAGTTCATCTTTTTATCTCCGAAGTATTTCGTAGGATGCCCCCATACTTCATTGTCAAATGCCCGCCTTGTTTCTTCATCGTTATTTCTGAGCGCCTCCAGCCAGGCATTTACATGCACGTGTTCTCTGCCGTGCAATTGGGGTATGAATATGCCCTGGTTTAATCCATAAATAACAGCGGCATGGGTATCTGTACTACCCTGAAGACGCCGGTAAGTGTCTCTCCGCGTTTCAAAGAAATATTCTGTGAAACCGGATTGCCGGATTCTGTCAAAGTCGGGATTGGCCACCAGCGTATTGGCTGTTATTTTCAAACGGTTCTCGTGTGGGTCTCTAAAAGATTTAAGTGAATCGTAAAGCGCTTCCAGGTCTTCTGCAGTTTCTAATGAATCAAGCCGGTTGAAGGGGTTGCTATCTACAGGGATGCCGTAATCCAACAAGTTCCGATACGATTGAGTTGAGGGCATACGGATTGCTCCCCAATCATCAGATTCAATGATGAGTAATCGTCTTTTTACCTTGCGGCCGGGAATATTCTGGCTATTGAGCGAAATTCCTTTGGCGATATCATTGACAAAACCCAGCATGGATTATAACCGATTGAATATTTCTCTGGCTGGCACAAATTCTACATCCGGCCATGTGCGTGTGATTTTGGAAAGCAAGGATTGCAGGCTCTTCAATCC
Organism: Chitinophagaceae bacterium; assembly: GCA_044463745.1. GTDB lineage: Bacteria > Bacteroidota > Bacteroidia > Chitinophagales > Chitinophagaceae > Ginsengibacter. Next base: position 2,365 of record JBIQMB010000150.1, read on the forward strand.
CTGATCGCGGTTTACCTCGCATTTGCTGCCTGCAAAATTTACGCGGTGGGTACTGATGATGGCAGGCTTGCGAAAGGTAAAGGCTGTTTCAATACCCTTCATCGCCGATCCAACCCAATCCCTGTTTCCTTCATTTGGTTCGAACATGACATTCCTTGTCAGATAATGTTGCCCCTGTTTATTTGTTTCTCCCATAAAATGAAACCTTCTTCTTCTTCCTCCTTTAAAAGTAGGTTCGTACCGCAGCCTTGCCATATCAATCATTCCAATCCCGTCCTTTTTTAAATTATCGTGAAGACTGTCGTGATGAATTAGGGCAGAAGGTGTAAAGAGGGTTGCCTTGTATCCGAATTGTTTTTCGAATAAACCCAATCCATCGGTTGCAATTTCTTTTAATTCGAGTTGATGTTGCAGGCTCTCCGGGTCAAAAGCTGCCATATATTTTTTATTCTTCAGCACAGGGTTAATACCGATCGACTCCCTGTCAAAAGCTTCACGCACGTGCTTATCGCCAGACTGGAGCAGTCTCATCCAGAACCGGACATTCAAATGTTCACGACCATGAAACTCAGGCACAAAAATTCCGCTTTCCATCCCTTCTTTCCACAATCTCTGTATATGATCAGCATCCGGTAATCTTTCGAGGGTTTCGAAAAAGGTTTCATAATGATATGATGAAAATTGATTGGTTCTGATCCGTTCAAAATCCGGATTGGCGACAATGGTGACCGGGGTAAATACTGCGGACCGGTTGTTTTTATCTTTTACGCTGTTCAATACTTCAAACAAGGCCGTAAGGTCAGAAGAGGTAGCGATTCCATCAAACCGGTTAAAGCGATTTTCGGTAACGGATGCACAAACATTTTGGAGGGATTCCACAGCTTTTGGAGAAGATATACGAATTGTTCCGTAGTCGTCGGCCAGGAAGGTGATGAGTTTCCTTTTCGTTCTTACGCCGGGCAGATTAATAAGCAATTGTTTCCATGCAGATAACATGATCTAAGGTCTTTAGGATATTTAATAAATGAAGAAGGATACGACAGGATTGTTGATAAGATGGTGTATGCTAAAGGTTTGTATACCAAATATTCTGAACTGATAAACCGCAAGTAAGAAGCAAACTGGAAGAGAGAACGCAACCCATCTTTTTAATTTAAACCGGGGATGATTCTGGTAAAAAACCAACATGGTTCCTGCCATTAAAAAGGTAGTAATGGATAAGTATCTATCGCCCGAAGGCATATGGCTGATCAGGTTCGAAAAAATCCCGAAAAAAAGGTAAAACCTGAATGCGTGGTAGGACAGATCCTGCATGAAAACATTTCTGTTGACATACAGTATGGTTGTAAATAAAAGGGTAAAGTAAAGCGCCATCCACCTGGATAGCTGATAAATGATTCCATAACCTTGCAGGCGTTCGTTTACAGAATGTACATAAGCCTCAGATGTGTATTGGCTGAATCGTTGATAAACGAGATCAGGAGCGACCTGCATGGCGGCATTATGAATAAGATCCCAGTTGAGTTCAGGTAAAAAAGCACTGATTAAGAAAACCGGAAATGCTATCCCGACAGGAAGTTTAATGAAGCGGAAAAGGATTGTTAAAATAACGGGTAACGCCAGTCCGATGTGCATCAGAGGTGAAAGAAGCAATAAAAAAACGGCATTGTTTTTTCTTAAAAATAAATACCTGCAGGTGGCATAAATGTATATGTGGGCAGCGCACCAAAACCGAAAACTGTTCATATACCATATTCCGATGGTGACCAGCAACAGTGATAAAATGAGGAAAGAAAAAGGTTTGATTTTACCTGTCAACTGATCCAGAAAAAACCAAATATTTCTTGAATAAAAGAAACCGAAGATAGTGCCGTAAGCAAGCATTAAAATTTTATAATTGGTGGTAACCCTGCTGATCAGATATGATAATAAGGGTTCCAAAATATCCAGCCGGGTAGAGCTTTCGGAATATTGAAAACGAACCAAGGATTGCAGCGAAAAATCCTGATATATATTGTATCGAAACTGATTAATGTATTCCCTGATATCGGCTCCTTCATTGGGCGAAATAAAATGGTACGCATAAAACACCGTAAATGCCCATACCAGATTTTTAGCCCATGGAGCATGGAAATTTCTGATTGCTACTCCCAAAGACAGTACGGGAGCCAGAAAGAAACTTAATACTCCAATGGTTTTATTTGATTTAAGCCGGAGTTCCAATAGACTTGGGTTTGAAGCGAATTTGCTTTTCGGGTTCACTTAACTGCAGGAAGGCCTTGCAAACATTTTCAATTCGATAGGGCTCTATTTCTTCCCCTGGTATTCTTTTATGGTATGCCCGTGAAATGAATTCACTAAATGCTTCTCTGGAATAGCTGTCATCCTTAAATTCCAGAATAGGCCTCCCGGTAAAATGGTAATCAATTAATTTCAATGGTTTTTGCTGTGGACGCAAATAGGGAAAATATAAAAGAAAGTCGGCCCTGTTCAATTCAGAAATGAGCTCCTCGCGTGGGATGTAATCGTAGAACGCACAACGGCTAAGGGTTTCAGGCGATATGTACTTTTTAAAAAACTCTTTCTCCTTCGTGTAAATTTTAAACAGAAATGGCTCTTTACATTCATTCAACATTTTAAAAAACGGCAGTGCATAATGGCGGTAGGGGCCGATGGTGCCGGAGTAAACGAAGGTTACGATTTCATTCGTAGATGGTGAGGTTTTTTCTTTTTCCGGAAAATTGAATCCTTGTGGAATGACCTTTATTTTATCGCTAAATTCAGGATAGTACGCTTCCCGCGCTCTTTCGATGGGTACGGTTACATAATCCGCTTTACGGCAAAAGGCTTTCTCAAAATATTTAAAATAAAATACTTTTTTAAAAGTGTCGCTGGTAGCAAGCATATACGGATCACCGCAGTCTGCCACCCAGGTATCGGCTATGCGGTTGCTGTCATTTCGTACAGCAGCCACACCCCAATGTATAGGATGAGGTACTGCAATGGAAATCAGCAAATCGTACCCTTTTTCTTTTCGTAACGCTTTTTTTGTTTTAAACATTAATTCGATATCGGGAAATTCGAAAGCCAGTCCTAAGAAGCGGACACACATTCGGCTTAATATATATCCTACTTTCGATTTGCCAAAGTCAGGATATTTCCATCGGGGAGTACCCATATCTTTTATAATGACCCCATGTTCTTTTTCAAAGTCGTCGTGTACACCCTGCGTTTTTGGAGTGATTACAGTAACCTGATGCCCTTGTCGGGCAAACTCTTTAGCGAGCTCTGTTGCACGCAATGACCGAGGTGTGTTTAGGGGGTAAAAACTTCTGCAAACGATTAAAATATTCTTATTCATTTTTGCTATTCTCTATGGTTATTTTAATACATAAATGGTTCCGGCCAGCCTTTCGCACAGGTATGTAACCGGATTTTTCTTGTTCCTGATCAGATCAGGCGCGTACTTTATCATACCCAAAAACGCCTTTGGAATAGCTTTGTATCCATTCAAGCGCGCATCCAGCGCCCCCACGGCTCTCACTCTTCTCCTGGCGTATTTCGGAAAAGCTTTGATGGTACTTTCAAAGGGGTGCTCAACAATAAATTCGGGTATGAAACCGACGGATAAACCGGCCTTGATGGCATCATAAATAAACAGGTCTTCATGCCCGGTGTTTAACCATGATCCCAGACCGAATCTTTCATCGAACTGTAAGTGCCGATTGATAACAGCCTTTCTGTTGAAAGTAATTTCAATGGCACTTGCCGAGTATTCGCTGATGGAGCGGATGGGTGTAACCGTCTTTGGATATTTTTTGTATTCCTTATCCTGATCCAGCGTGTTGATTTTAAAACAGGTTACATCAAAGTTGTGTTCATTGTACGACTTCAATATCGTATCAAAGTAGCTGTGGGAGAAGGTTACATCATCGTCAGCAATAACGCATACATCCCCCTGAGCTAGTTTTAAACCGTTGTTTCTGCACTTGGTTACCCCCTGCCCATGAATTTGAGACACGATTACATCTCTGCGTTTAAGCCCATCCGGCACAGACAAAAAGTTTTGATTTCTATTCTGATGAGAAATGATATAATCCACGTCGTCCCGGTAAGATAAAAGTTGGTCCGGTATTTTATAAATTCCTTCGTCGATAGTCGAAATAAGTATATTTAATTTCATAAGTTATAAATGATTTATGATTGCGTCCTCAATGAATGAGGCAATTTTTCGTCGCTGTTTCTTTTTTTGGCGTATGAAGACAAGAGCCCGTTAATGAGGCCTCGTTCATGTTTGTCTAACACAATCGTATAAATATAAATGCCTACAATAATCAGATTTGAAAAGAGTAAAACCGTCATACGCAGAATGGATGGCTGTGTTTGTCCCGTCCAGTAATCAAAAAGAAAATAAGTGCCGACAAGTACGATTCCCGGTTTGATTACAATTTGCTTCAAGTAGCTGAGCGCATTGATTTTTATGTATCTGTCAGCGTAGTAAAGTCGTGAGGTCAGAATTAGCAACTCTATTATAATGGCTACCAGAAAAATGGAATATGCAGGATATCCTTTGGTGAACAAAAAGTAACTGACAGGGAAATTTAAAATTTGAAGAAAGAAAGCCGCCATCTGTGTTTCTTTGATTCGGCCGTGTGCCCGCATGCCGATGATTAGTCCGTACGACCACTGACGTATAATGGTTAATACCAGAGCCAGCTTGATAAATATGGAAGTGAATTCCGGAATTTGGATTAGCCATATACTGAGGATATAATCCATTTCGCAGATGAATGGTACAACAATCAGGGATAAGAGGATCACGCCTATTTTGGATGTTCCGAACACAAAAAATTGCTGACGTACTTTATTTTCTGTGCCGAAACTTTTATAGATAACCGGC
>JBIQMB010000151.1:0-7243 GCA_044463745.1 Chitinophagaceae bacterium
CCAGCGCGCCGAGCGCGACCGAGACTATGGCAAGGTGGCTGAAATCAGATACGGAAAGCTTAAAGAGCAGGAAGAGATTTTGATGGAGTATTCAAAAGAACTGGATGAAATCAGCGAAAAGAGATTGCTTAAAGAAGAGGTAGATGCTGAAGATATTGCCGAAAGTGTTGCCAAGGCAACCGGTATTCCGGTTAATAAGATGATGCAAACGGAGAAGGATAAATTGCTGCATCTTGAAGACGAATTGCATATGAGGGTGATAGGCCAGGATGAAGCCATAGAAGCGGTGGCAGATGCGGTAAGACGGAGCAGCGCAGGACTTCATGACCCGCGCAAACCGATTGGGTCGTTTATTTTTCTGGGTCCTACAGGTGTAGGTAAAACCGAGCTGGCCAAGGCACTGGCAGAGTATCTCTTTGATGATGATACCATGATGACGCGGATTGATATGAGCGAATATCAGGAGAAGCACAGTGTAAGCCGTTTGGTGGGTGCCCCTCCCGGATATGTAGGTTATGACGAAGGTGGCCAATTGACCGAAGCCGTCAGGAGAAAACCATACAGCGTGATCTTGTTCGATGAAATAGAAAAAGCTCACCCGGATGTATTCAATATCCTGCTTCAGGTACTTGACGACGGAAGACTAACGGATAATAAGGGTAGGGTAGTCAACTTTAAGAATACCATTATCATTATGACGAGCAATTTGGGAAGCCAGATTATCCAGTCGAATTTTGAAAATGTAAATGAAAAAAATCGTGAGGAAGTGGTAGAGAATACCAAAGCGCAGGTAATGGAATTATTGCGCACGACCCTGCGCCCTGAATTTCTGAACCGTATTGACGAAACGATCATGTTTCAGCCCTTGCTCAAAGGAGAGATCAAAGAAATTATTCGTATCCAACTTAATGACTTGAAAAATCAGATGGCAAAAAACGGTGTGGTGCTGGAGTTTACTGAATATGCGCTTGATTACCTGGCCGAGAATGGCTTTGACCCTCAGTTTGGTGCTCGTCCGCTAAAGCGACTGATACAGAAGAGTATCGTGAACCAGTTGAGTAAAAGGCTTATTGCCGGAAATATTGATAAAACAAAACCGGTGCTGGTAGATGTATTTGATGGAACGGTTGTTTTCAGAAATGAACACGCCCAGGGAGAAGCGGTGAAATAATGAAAACCGGTTTTCGGTAAATATAAAATTCCTATGAACACACTTTAGGAATGTGAGAGCCCTGCATATTTTATGCGGGGCTTTTTTATACCCCATCCTGTCAGGTTGTGCTCGGCTTTTGTGTTCTGCAAAAACCTGACAGGTTGGGGTAGAGCGATCTTTTAGTAAGAGCCAGTCATGTTGGTGTAACGGAGCAATGATCAGTAACGATTAGTCACAGGCCTGGAGGCCTGCGCCAGTAGCAAAACCCATCCCGTCCAGGTTGCGCGTGGCTTTCGCGGGTAGCAATAACCTGACAGGTTGGGGAAACAGAACGATTATTAGTAACGGTCCGTCACCGGGCTGGAGCCCTGCGCCAGTATCAAAACCCATCCTGTCCAGGTTGCGCCCCCATCCTGTCCAGGTTGCGCGTGGCTTTCGCGGGTAGCAAAAACCTGACAGGTTGGTGAAACGGAGTGATTTATTAATAACGGCCATTCATGTTGGTGTAACGGAGCAATGATCAGTAACGATTAGTCACAGGTCTGGAGGCCTGCGCCAGTATCAAAACCCATCCTGTCCAGGTTGTGCGTGGCTTTCGCGGGCGACAAAAACCTGACAGGTTGGAGATAGAGCGATCTTTTAGTAACGATTAGTCATAGGCCTGGAGGCCTGCGCCAGTATCATACCTCATCCTGCCCAGGTTGCGCGTGGCTTTTGTGTTCTGCAAAAACCTGACAAGTTGGGATAGCAGGAAAATCCCTTAGTAACGATCAGGACACAGACCTGGAGGCCTGCGCCAGTGTAAAAACTAAACCTGACAGGTTGGGATGGCAGGGTCAATCCATTAGTAACAGCCAGACACAGGCCTGGGCCCTGCGCACCACAAGAGTACCGAAAGTAAGAGTTCACATTAAATCCCGTTAGGGATGACAGGATTGTAGAAAAGAGAAATTCTACAGATATAAACCTCGTTAGAGGTGACATATTATAATCCATATTTCGGCAATCAAATTTCGTGAAGTGGCTTTTTATGAAAGCAAGCTTTCGATGTAAAAGGGCAGGGCATAAAGCGGAATGTTTTTCATCCAGCCTTCGTCTCTGTAATGCGACATGGAGGTGCGTATAGCATTGGAATTGTTGAATTTTTTGGCAAATACAGCAAGGCTTTTAGCCTGAAGATTTTCTTCGGCTTTCGCTTCTATCGGCAATATATCCGTTGCAGTCTGAATTAAGAAATCAACTTCCGCTCTTCCACCTTCGGCAGACCAATAATAGATGGGTAACTTATCAAGTGTTTTGAGCTGCTGCAAAACGTATTGTTCAGTCATGGCTCCTTTAAATTGTTGAAAAATCGAATTCTTCTCTATTAATATCTTTTTATCAATGGATGTCATAGCGCCCAACAGGCCGAGATCTACCAGGTATATTTTAAAAGCGTTGAATATTTCAAACGCCTTTAAAGGTATTTGAGGTTTATTTACCTGAAAAACCTGATGTATTAATCCACAGTCCTTGAGCCATGTTAACGCCGTCTCATATGTTTTGGCTCTTGCTCCTTCTCGAAGTATTCCATAAATAAATTTCTTGTTTTCTTTGGCTAACTGAGCCGGAACCGAATTCCATATCATACGAATTCGGGTTACATCAGCAGCACTCGCATACTTCGAAAAATCACGCTCATACGAAGAGAGGATGTCCAACTGTATTTTGCGTACTTTATCATAATCCTTTTCCCGGATGAAGGAAGCTATGGCCTCGGGCATGCCACCGATAAAATAATACTGCCTGAGCAACTCTGTCAATTGCTCCGAAAAAGTTCTGATCATTTCCCAATCCATACTTCTTAATAGATTCAATAACCGGGTTTCGCCAAGGGCAGTTAAGAATTCACTGAACGACATGGGATAAAGGTTAAGAAAACTCACCTTACCTACGGGAAATGAAGTATTGGCATGGAGTGCAACTCCCAGAAGTGAACCGGCACCGATGATATCATATTCAGGAGACTCTTCCTGAAAATATTTTAGAGCGGTAAGAGCTTTGGGCGCTTCCTGAATTTCATCAAACACGATTAAGGTAGTATGAGGAACTATGGACTGATCAGATATAATTTCTAATCCCTTAATAATTCTTTTGGTATTGAAATCAGCATCAAAAATATCCTTGGCTGTCGGATCATTTTCAAAATTTATATACACCAGATTTTGATATTCGTTCTTTGCAAACTCCTTCATGAGCCAGGTTTTACCCACTTGTCTGGCTCCGTTAATAATCAACGGCTTGCGATTTTTCTGCGACCTCCAGTCCGAAAGTTGTTTTATAGCCTCTCTGTACATTGAACAAATATAGGGAAACTTTGAATGTGTAACACTTTATCGTACGACTTTTTGTTAGAATTTACACTTTTGTGTACGACTTTCTGTAAATAAAGACACTTTATGGTACGACTTTTTGTTAATGCTGTACAGAAAAGGATAGTTCTACTCAAAATGTGAAATGATTAATATTGATTAATTGCAATTAAATGGGGTGTAAAATAAGAGCTCTTGAGATACCCTCCGCTCCAACTTCTGTAAAAATATTATGATGATTACCGATTACAAACCGGCAGATTTAATGGATTCAAATGAGCCAACATAGTTGGAACACTTGAACCAGTGATTGAACTCCTAAAATTATTTCCGTACTCAATATTGCCGTCTGCTTTAGCGGACGGAACAGAAGTTTAGTTTTCATGGCTTTAACCTCATTCAAATCCCCATGAGAAAACGAACCATAAACAATGCCCATAAATCTGCTTGTACAAGAATAAAAAAGAATGTGGCTAAAGCCAAGCCTTGATGTTCTTGCAAACCGCCGGCAATAGATTTAATTGTTGCCATGCTTTCCGCTGAATAGAAAATCTTGATTTGATTATATTGATCAATCACTATTCCAATCAATGGAAAGTATGGTAAATAACTTTGCTTCATAAAATTGGACTGATTATTTCTTGTTATTAAAAACAACAAAAGGAACAGGAGAATTTAAATCAGTTCCAGGTTCGCTTTTTTTATTTTTGCATTTTTCAGAAAAAGATATTCGCTATTGCCTGTTACAAATATTAAATCAGTAAAAAAAGTTTTGCCCCTGGTTTTGGCGACTGCCATCTTTATGCAGTTATTGGATTCCACCATCCTGAATACTTCCCTGCCGGCCATTGCCAAAGACCTTAACGAATCGGCTCTGGATATGCAGGATGCGATTATCAGTTATGTCCTTACGCTTGCACTTTTTACTCCCATTAGCGGATACTTTGCCGATAAATTTGGGACGCGAAAGGTGTTTATCATTGCGCTTTTTATCTTCAGTGCCGGATCATTGTTTTGTGCGCTATCAACGAGTTTGCGCGAGTTGGTCATCTTCAGGGTTGTGCAAGGCCTCGGCGGAAGCATGATGATTCCTGTAGGCAAACTGGCACTGATAAAAACTTTTGATAAGAACGAATTGGTGCCGGCGATGAACTATGCTGTTATACCTGCACTGATCGGGCCGGTGCTTGGTCCGCTGGTAGGCGGTTATCTGGTCGATTATCTTTCGTGGCATTGGATTTTTCTTATCAATCTTCCAATCGGTATAATCGGAATCGTTCTGGGCTATTTCTATATGCCCGATTATTCGTCAAAAATTATTTCCTTTGATCTGAAAGGCTTTTTGCTTTTTGCTGCCGGTTCACTGGTGCTTTCTATTGCACTGGAGTATCTCGGAAATTCGATGAACATCACACCTGTGCTGGTGATGCTGATAGCCGGATTCTTGATGCTATATTTTTATTATCAGCACGCTAAGAAGGATAACAACGCTATTTTTCCACTGAACCTTTTTAAAATCAGAACTTTCAGGGTTGGCATTCTGGGTAATCTGATTACCAGAATAGGCATCAGTTCCATTCCTTTACTGCTACCCCTGATGATTCAGGTGGCGTACGGACAGTCGGCTGTGGTATCCGGCTGGATTGTGGCTCCTATGGCACTCACAGGCATTCTTGCCAAGTATGCTGTGGTACCTGTTTTGAACAAGGTCGGATATCGGAAAGTACTGATGTCAAACACTTTCATCATCGGCATTTTGATTTGTGCGCTGGCCATACCGGGCGTTCATCAATCTATCTACTGGTATATTCCGATCATTGCGGTGCTGGGATTTTTTAACTCCATACAGTTTACCGCAATGAACAGCATTTCGGTTGCTGACCTGCGAAATTTTAATGTGAGCAGTGGCAATTCGTTGCTGGCTGTAAATCAGCAATTGGCCATTGGCGTGGGAATCACCTTTGGGATGCTGGTGCTGAAAATCTTTCAGCATAATTACGCTACAGTAAACGATGGAATAACCTTATCTTTTAAATATTCTTTTCTGGTGATAGGTATTCTGACCATCGCTTCCGGAGCCGTCTTCCGGAGACTTCATTTCAGGGATGGAGATAATTTAAAAACGGTGTGAGTGTTTCACACCTGTTGGCGTCCCGAAGCTGAGCCTTGTGAATAGCGGACCCGACAGCGTTTGAAAGAAATTTGCTATCCCACTCCTCCACGCTGACTTGTCCTATCGGACGAGAACAGGTGGATGAGCGGTCCTACTCAGAATATGTCACTCCCGTTAGCTTACTACTCGATTCGCCTGAGAAACTGAAGTCCGGTTTTGAGGAAAGCTGCTTAGCTTTTAACCCACAAGATTTACACAAGTTCGAGCACTCCGTATTCTTCTGCTCTGGCAAAACTTTGTATGGCTGCCTTATGTTGTATTAGAAGCTCTTTAATAAATTGATTCGATTGATTTCCCGTTTTAAGCAAAATAACTTTGGGAGGAAATCCTTTCACATTTGAAAAATGCATAAAATCTTCGTCATTAGTGACTATAATACATTTATTTTTTAAAGCAAAGTTCCAAATTTGTATATCCGATGCAGGAACAGGTAGCTTGATATGATCCGCATGAAGGCATTCCTCATAATGAAGCTTTAAATCAGAAATTAAACGCCAGGAGAGATTTGAATCGAGCAAGAGTTTCATGCTTATGCTGCGATTATTTTTATCATTGATTCTCTATTTGCTGCAAAGGCAAGTGCGGCCTGAATTTGGATCTTGCTTAGTGATGGGTAGTTTGCAATGATTTCCTCAGTTGTCATTCCTGAAGCAAGCCAGCTGAGAATATCATAAACAGCGATCCGCGTGCCTTTAATACATGGCTTTCCAAATCTGATTTGCGGATCAATGCTAATGTACTGAATGAATTCTTTCATGTGATAAAGTTACACTCTTTTTTCTTTTTTCAATACCTGTTGGCGTCCGAGGCCGTGGGCTTGCGCGATAGCGGACTCGACAGCGTTCTTTCTCACCTGTTGGCGTCCGAAGCCGGGGGGTGGGCATTAGCGGACCCGACAGCGTTTGAAAGAAATTCATAAGAAATCAAACTCTGCGCTGCAAATGCTATCCTTTCAATAAAATTTTATGATCCGCAAAATGTCAATTAGCAATAAGGTAGAATCTCTTTCAGGCATGAATTAAATTATTTTCAACAAAAGGAAGATAACTCTCCTTAATTCCTTTTCGGGAGACGAGATCAATGCCTACTTTAAATAAATCTTGCAACTCATGGGCTAAGCGTATATACCTGAATCCATCAATAGTGGTATGAAAATCGACAAGGATATCAATATCACTATCCTGATGATTTTCGCCTCGGCTGTATGATCCAAAAAGACCTAATTCGGATATACCGTATTTTTTTTCCAGTTCAGGTTTCTTTTTCCTTAATAATGCTATTATTCCTTCGCGAGTGTACATAGTGTAAAACTAAACATTCTCTGGCAAAATTTGAAATACGGAGTCCTACTCATCCACGCTGTCCTGTCCTATCGGAACAGGTGGACGAGCGTTCTTTCAACACCTGTTGGCGTTCGAAGCCGGGCTTGCGGAATAGCCGACCCGACAGCGTTTGAAAGAAATTATTTTTCCAACTCCTCCACGCTGTCCTGTCCTGTCGGACGAGAACAGGTGGAGGTGCGTTCTTTCACACCTGTTGGCGTCCGAAGCCGGGCCTTGTGGGATA
>JBIQMB010000152.1:0-7205 GCA_044463745.1 Chitinophagaceae bacterium
GGACAGGTGGTCACAGGTTCAATCCCGATAGTTATCGGGAGTTGTGCTTACACCACGGCAGAAACCCAGCAGGTTAATTTCCTTGCTGTATTTGAAATCGTTACTAAACCAAGCAATATTCCAATCTCTCTTTCCATTTTTTCCAATCTGGCAGAACTCGGTTTATTAGGTTGAAAAAAGGTTTTGTATGGTTTCGATGAATCAAGTGGCAGAGCTCATGGACGACAACATATTCAATGCTGCCTTTAGGTGCTTTTACTAATTCTGTATTTAGAATTATTTTTCCGTCAGGTGTACAACTACCCCAACGTTTGGACATTTTACGAATCACTAAATCAGGCTTTTGAATTTTGTATCTTTTAAATTTGGGCAGCACCTCTTCTAACATTTCCTCAAAAATTATTGATGCCCTTTGTCTGTACCATGTTTGTAATTGCTTCTCCAAAACTTCTTTGGTGGGATTCGTTGAATGGATGCATAGCAGACCTCTGTACGCTTTAATATGATTAACTGTATCAGGACTTATTTTTAACCGGTATTGGCGCCCAAGATATAGATGTGTTTCACCATTAATAAATCTTCTTGGAGGTGTTGCAGGGCGAAAAGAATTAAAATGAGCTATTTGTTTTAGTATCCACGGTGCTTTTGCTTTTACCTTTCTCAAAATTTCCGTTTCATTAGCATCAACCGGCGCAAGAACATGCACAGAGGTATCAGGATGTACTTTAATCCCTAATGACTTCCTGCTTTGATAAGACAGGATAAAGACTATTTCTTTTGTGCCGTATTGCAAAGATCGTTTCATGAATCCTTGTATTTTGATGCGGCTACTTTGAGGCTGTCCGCTATAAGGACATCCATGTGGCCGAAGCCAAAATCTATATCGTATTTATTTTTTAGATCAAACAACAAATCATCAATTTCTATCGCTATCTCTCCTTTGATTTCCTCATTCTTTTCCCAATCAATTACCAGCCTACCGTTTTCAAAAAGATTCCTCTTAATGATATTGTCAATCCCTACTGCGATCTCCACAGCTATATCCATCTTGTTAGATTTTGCAGCCAGGCTATCTTTGAACTCTTCAGTTGTGAGATTATAAAATGCGATGGCTGTTTCATTATCCCTTAATGCGGTAGGAACATTATCACGCTTACCGGTAAAAAATGTATCTTCGTAATCTTTTGCTTTTGCGAGGTATTCAGCTTCAGTAATTCGTTGGTTGTGAAAATCTTCTATGGTTTGTTTTATTAGTTCTGAAAGGCGTTTGTAGAAAACAGGATCATCATTCATCTTAACGTTGATAGCTTTGATCGTTCTGCTTGCAATGTGATCTGCTTTAGCTGCTTTCCCGGCAATTTTTTCCATCACCGCTTCCCTTTCCTCCTTGTCAAAAATATTTACCAGTTCTGTAATTTTCAAAACCTCTCCATCTGTTGTAATATGCTTGTCAATTAATTTCTGTACCTGGGCTTCATATTCCTTATAATCAAGTTCATCAAAGAATCTGCGCTTTACAGAAATCCGTAATCCTAAAAAGAATTTCGCATCTTTCTTGTATTTATCTATTTGTGCTTGCGGTGTATTATTTACAAAGTCCAAACTTGATAAAGCCAGATTCAGTAAACGAACAAAAACTGATAATTTTTCATAAAAGCTGTGCCTTTTTTCTTCATCTGACAGCAACTCCTCATAAGCAGCCTCATCATATTTGTTTTTAATGGTTTTAAAAATATTCCATACCTCGGAATGAGCCTGCGGCAATTTTTCTAACTCTTTGCTTATCGTTGTAATAGTTCCCAATAAGTCATCCTCATCAAAGGAATCTTTATCACCGGAATACATTTGTAACGCTCCGTCTAAATTTTCAAGGTTGCCATAGTAATCAATGATTAACCCATAATCTTTACCTTCTGCCAACCTGTTTACCCTGGCGATTGCCTGCAGAAGCGTGTGTTCTTTTAAATTTCTTGTAAGGTATAAAACCCTGTTTACAGGGGCATCAAATCCGGTTAACAACTTATCTACTACAATGATAATTTCCGGTTGTTCCAGTTTTTTAAATGCATTGATAATGGATTTATCATAATTTTCAGCAGTATTGTATTTATCCATCATTGCATTCCAAAATGCCTTCACTTTGTCATCACTTTCTTCAAAAACATCGCTGTCACCTTCTCTTGTATCCGGTGCAGAAATCAATAATTCTACTGACACTTTACCTATCTCTCTTAGGATTTCCCTGTACCGGATAGCTGTTAGTTTATTGGGAGCAACCAGTTGCCCTTTAAATCCGGTTCCTTGTATGTTATCCACGAAATGTTTGGATATATCCCAGGCGGTGCTTTCAATGAAATTAAGCGATTGCACGATTTTGTTCTTAGCAGAAAATTTTCTTTTTAAATTGGCCTTGCCATATTCTGTTAAGTCTTCTGAAACCCGGTCAAAATAATTATCCAGAGGCTTTTCGTTTACGTGCATGATATTATGCCTGCCTTCATATAAAAGTGGCACCACTGCTTTATCCGCCACCGCATCTTTAATAGAATATACATCAATGATACCACCGAATTTTGCTGCTGTATTCTTTTCCTTTTTCATTAAAGGAGTACCTGTAAAAGCCACAAAGCAAGCATTGGGAAACACCTGTTGCATATAAACATTGAAGTTTTTGTACTGGCTGCGATGTCCTTCATCTACCAATACAAAAATATTATTACTCTCAAACGGCTTGGAAACACGAATGGCAGCTTCAAATTTATTAATGATGGTAGTTACGATGGCATCGTCAGTATCATTTAATAACTCTACCAAATGCCTACCCGTATTGGCTTGTTTTACAGGCTTGCCACATTTTTTAAATGTATCTGTTATCTGATCATCCAGATCCACGCGGTCGGTTACTAATAATATCTTAGGTTTTTTGATGTTCGAATCCATGGCAATTAATTGAGCCAGCATCACCATCGTTAGTGATTTACCACTACCCTGCGTATGCCAGATAACCCCACCGCGTCTTGCTCCTGATGGTAGAATTTTTTCTATACGTGATAAAGTAAATTTCACCGCAAAATATTGCTGGTATCGGGCAATCTTTTTTTCACCATTATCATACAAAATGAAGTGATACATGATGTCCAGGAGCCGCTCAATTCTAAATAAGTCATACAATAACTTGTCTTGTGCTGTTACAGCAATTTCCTGCTTTTCCAACTGATCAAAATATTGTAGCACATACCTGAACCGCTCTTTAAAAAGCACCGACCTGTCATCGTCCGGCAATGGTGCATTTTTTAGTTGTTTGAGCTTAAGCAGGTAAGGCTGCTCTTCTTCTTTATTTCGAAACTGTTCTTTCCATACACTCCAAAATTCCTTTTTGGTGGCCGTGGTGCCATATTTTGCTTCGTTTACCGCAATACCGGCTACAATGTTTGAATACAGGTACAATGCACGGATTCCATCATCCTTTTGGTTACGCAAACTTTGCTCTATCGCCAGGTCAATCGGTTTTCTGGTTGGTGAACTCACCGGACTTTTGCATTCAAGGATTACCATTGGGATTCCATTTATGAATAGTACTATATCAGTGCGGTAGGTATCCGTTCTTCCGGTGCGCAGAACAGCAAATTCCTCTGTTACATGATATACATTATTTTCAGGATGTTCCCAATCAATGTATTTAAAAGAAAAGCTTTTTTTATCGCCCAGTACATTTTGCTCCAGGCTTTTACCGAGGGTTATTAATTCATAGAAAAATTTATTGGCAGCAATATATCCATCTTGCAAAGGCAAATCCCTCAACGCAAGAATAGCGATATTGATATTCGTTTCCGAAAATTCGAATTCTTTATTCTTGTACTCAATTCTATTAATTAGCCCAAGTTGCTTTTTGAGAATGGTTTCTAATAATACATTTGAATACCGGTTACCACGTGCTTCCAGAGCTTCCTGCGGTGTAAGGTATTTATAACCTAATTTCATCAATAGCTGCAAAGCAGGAATCTGTGAAATGTGGTCTTCTATGAAAGATGGTGTGGACATTTTTATTTCTTTTTCTTAGTGTTGCTTTTTACACCTTTCAGCATCTTTTTATCTTCACCATCAAGCTTCCGTTGCACTTTTTTTACATCATCAGCCGGGGGTAAATTTTCAGGTTGAATTCCTCTTTCTACTAACATGCGACGTACGGCGGAACTATTATCTACATGTTCCTTTTCAATCGGATTTTGCCCTTTAAGATTTTTACTTTGAACATTTAAGCCCGTCATTTCAGCAGCAAGGTCTTTGGCTTTGATACTGATGGTGGGTAAGAAGTCGGCAACGGGCCGCGAATCAGGTATTCCCATTTTTCGTTTGAGCATTTGAGTTGATAAACGGAATAATGCCTGGTCGCCTTTTGAGCGAATAATTGCAAACCCTTTATCATCTACGCCTCTTTGGTAAAGAACACCAGATAATTGCTTTTCTGTTTGACTCAGTTTTTGCCGGGCTTTTACGCGCTCATATTCCATCAGGCGTTGCTCAATAATTTCGGCCCGACGGGTTTGGAAGGCAAAATAGGTTTGCGCAAAAGCAATTTCGGCTTTGCGGCTATCACCATTTTGGGCAATAAGATAGCAAGCGTATCTTGTAAGTGCAATATCAGCAATTTCCCTTTCCGAACCTGATCCCAAATCGACCATTTTCCCGACGTCGGGAAAATGGTCTTCGATATCTCCTCCGGCATTTCTACATGCATCTTTCGCCTTATTAATTACCTTTTCAAAATTATCCCATTTGCTATATCCCAATAACGGTTGCAAATCTCTGGCGCTCCAGCATTCTACACCATTGAGCATTTGCATCGCAGCTTCAAATGCCGCTACCTGGTGTTTTATTTCGTCTGATTTCATTAGTACCACATTTTATCAATTAATAATGACTTTTTTATTTTCCCAATCTATTGTTCATTTCTAAATCCGTGGCAAACCGGGCTGGCTTTAGATCATTCAAACCGCTTTCAACACAGGAAACGTCACCCGCAACGTTTTAATTTACGTTGGTTTCTCCCTTTTTAAATTCATACACTACCATACTCTCCGTTTTCCCGAATACTTCATCACCCGTTTCATCATGAAGGCTTAATCCTTTTTTGCGCGTTTTAAGCGCCAATAAAACCTCCCTTTCAGGCCAGCAAATTTTTTCTACATAATTTGGAAATACTCTGCCGGCCTTAAATGCCAGCCGAATCCGTTGATTTCGCCTTTCCATATACTGCGCACCTTCGTATTTTGGTGTTATTTTGTAAAAAATATCCAAATCTCCCAATGAAGCCTTATCGGACAAGTAACTTCCAAAAACACTTAACCGTTCTACATAGCAGGCATAGTCATCATTTGCATTAATAGACATAGCGCGTTCTATCAATTCTTTCAGCAACCGATCTGCTTTTTCTCTTGTTATTGGCGGGTTCGCAGAGGCCACACCAAACCGCCTTCCTTTTTCTGTTGCATCTAGTTCGTATTGGCTCGTGCTTCCATATTCTACTTTGTTTAAAACCAGGTATTCCTCCTTTATTAACTGCTCAATTACTGTTTTAGCAATGGTTACCGGCTGACCCAATATTTTGGCTACTTCTTCAGGAAGAATGGATTTTCGAATGGCACGAAGCCTTTCAGCCATAGCCCGCCTTATCACCTCTCTTATTCTAAGAACCGGCTGGCCAAATAATTTATCTTTTGGATTAAGTTTCATAATTTATTTCCTGAGATTGGTTTTTAAGAATGGGTTCCAACAACACATTTAAATATCGGTTGATTCGGGCTTCCAATGCTTCTTCTTTTGTCAAGTACCGAAAACCAAGCTTCTTCATCTTTTGCAGTGCTGGTATCCTGAGAAATGTGCTCCTCCTTAAATGAAGATAGATTCATAATCAATAATTATGCATGATACTCAATTTCAACACCTGCTAACTTATCTATTAATACAAACAGTTGCACAAAGTGCCTGAAGGCTTGTGGATCAGAGACCTTCTTCATAGCCTTCACTAAATCGCCTTTTTTTTTGTCGTTTATTTTGAATACCTTTGGAATAGCTGTCTTTTGAAGAGCATTATTTTCATATAGCACTTTTTCGTCCAAGTAGTGTTCGATTTCAAAGTAATTCTGTTCTTGTTCAGAAATTAAATAGTGTTCCACTTCTCCAGGCACAGGAATGCATACTGCATAAATTTTATTTGCCTTATGCTTCTTCACGGTATCTTTTATCTCTAGGTCAAAAGCATCTTTGCTAAGGCCTCTAAATTCTGCCAAACCCTTAGAATCATGGTCGAATAAACCAATTAATAATTCTCCATCACTTACTATTGGGTTTGCGCTAATAAGGAGCTTGCTTACAAACGATGCCCCGCCGCTTTGATTGCCGGCAGCTTTAATCTCCCAATATGGATTTTGACCATTCGTAAGAATCATAAATGCATGCTCTAATATTTCAGCATCAGTCCTTCCTTCGGCAACAATCTTAATTTTCTTATTAAGTCTTATTGAATCAAACTGCGAGAACCGCAACTTGCTTATAGTTTGTTCTGATACCTGCTTTATTGGTGCTGAAAGCTTTTTTATCTCTTTTTTTATTTCTTTTTTAAAGATCTCGTAATTGGCACCTTTTGTAAGTTCAATTGAGAAATCAGCCAAAAGACAAAGAATTACATCATTTGTCAAGTTTGTATCGAATATCAACTTTTGAAGCTCTTCGCTTTCATTTATTCTTTTTGAATTTAATGTCAAAGCTAATTTCAACGCTTTGTAGCCCAAAACTGTTTCTGTGCATCGACTTTCATAATCTTCAATGGCTTCCTGAAATGCCAACTTGAGCGGTTCTTTTAAAGTAATTGAATTGAAATTCTCGTAAAAATAAATAATGTTCATGACCCACAAGATTGGCATCTTAAAACGCTTAAAAAGCATCACTTCGTCTGATGAAAGCTTTGATAAAATTTCGTGAACTTTGATATTCAAGTCAAGTGCAATCTTTATTGCATCTTTTCTAAGATTATTGTCCGTTTGATAGAGGGCTTGCAACAAATATCCTAGTCCTAAAACTGATGACAATAACTCATTGAAAATATTTACTTTATCAATTCTTAACAACACCTTTTCAAGAAATTTTGGCATGTCTTTGGATTTACCCGCATAGAATACCGCTGTGTTTTGCCAATTGTTCTCTAC
>JBIQMB010000153.1:0-7115 GCA_044463745.1 Chitinophagaceae bacterium
ACCCCTGATTCCTATCAAACGCGACTCCCATGCAATATCTTCCATTTCCGATCTGATAAACTTTAACGAAACTGATTGAAGTCGTCGATAAAATATTTCTTGTAGATGTTCCATAATTGCTTTGTCTATAAAGCAAATTTAATGCTTTTTTGTTTTATAAAGAAAGCAATTATTACAGCAAATTGCTCTTTGCATAAAGCAATTTGGTGTAAAACTAGCTTTTTAATGGCGAATTCGGGTATTCGTTTTTGCAAAACAAGACTGAAGTATTAAGTGACTCGTTATTAAGAATGAATTTTAAAACAGAAAATGAACAAGGAGGATAGAATATCTGCTTATATCTTAAATAACCAGAAAGGTTTCCTGATCTTCACTTTATTTTTTTCCTTGGGCGTGCCGGCCGTTCTTGGATGGGTTTTTTACATTACCGGTTCAATCTCATTTCTGATTATTGGTTCTTTTCTTTTTCTGGTGACATATCTGGTTTTTGAAAAAAGTTCAGGAAACCATTTTCGTATAAAGCACAAATAATTTTGGATCGGTATTCTATATCCATTGTTTCTTTTAACTCTGAGGAAGTGATGAATGCTGACTTTAATGATATCAAACAATTCAGAACGATAACCTATACTCAAAATGATTTTACGCAACTGCATTTGGTTCTTGGGAATAATAAAAAGATGAAATTTGTTTTCTGGGGACAGGAAAATGTTGAGGATAATCTGAGCAACCGAATCATAAATTTATTTAGAGATCTGGTTTTGGAATATAACAGAGGAAGGAATCCAAATGAAAAAATCAGCGTGTTGCCTGATTTCTGGGCAACAAAGAAATCGTTATACTTACTATGGAGTATTGTCATTATTTTATCATCAATCGTGATTTATTTTTCGTTTGACATACCTCTGGTACTATTTTCCTTTTTGCTGATAGCTCTTATTTATATAGGATTTGATGCGCAAAGAAAAATCGCCCTTGAAGATAAAGAGCTATTTAGTAGTGAATCCTGAGATTCGCGTATCATCAATTTTAAGTAAGCCTGCTGAAAATATTATTAGCTTCGTAATCTATCATCATACAATAAAAACCGCAGAAAAGAATCGCTAAATAACAAATATGATCATACTTATAGGAGCTTTCGGCCTTAATGGTGAATTGGGAAAAGAAGATGGTTTGCCGCTCTGGAATTTACCCGATGAATACAATCGGTTCAGGCAATTGATCAGAGGCTATCCGATTATCATGGGACGAAAATCATTTGACGTAATCAAGGAGCCGTTGGAAGGAAGTTTAAATATTATCATCACCCGCCAGAAGAATTTTCGTGCAGAAGGAGCCATTGTTGTACATACTATTGAAGATGCAATTAAGGCCGCAGGCCAGCATCTGAAGGTTTTCGTAATCGGTGGCGGAGATATTTTTACACTTGCAATTCCTTATGCGGATAAAATGGAATTGTCAAGAATTGATGCAACCTTTCCTGAAGCAGAAGCTTTCTTTCCTCCATTTTCACAACACGAATGGCAACTGGTTTCAAGCGTAAAACATGAAGCAGACAAGCAGCATGCTTACAGCTTTACGTATGAAACCTGGGTTAGAAAGAGGGCTGATACCGACTGAGGCAGCACTAAGTCTTTTTATGATCAGCCAAAACATTAATGACTACACCGGCTATGATTAAAAGCACACCCAGAATCAAACGGCTCGTCAGGTTTTCACCAAACAAAACTACACTGATGGCCACAGCCACCACAGGTTCCAGCGCTCCAAAGATAGACGTGGGCGTGGAGCCGATAAGCTTAATAGCGTAGGTGAGTGCGGTAACAGAAATTACTGTTGTTATTAAGGAAAAGGCAGTAAGGTTTATCCAGCCCGACAATGCCGGTATAAATATCTCATCCTGCGTAATGATCATTTTTATGACATAATATAAAGATGTGGTTAACAATACATAAAAGGTAACCCACCAGCCTGAACCGTTTAACCCTGCCTTGTTAATCGTGATGATGTATAATGAATAAAATAAAGCACTGCACAGTGCGATAAGCAAGCCCAGGAATTTAAATGTAACCTCACTATCACCAGCGCTTAAGGCATATACACCAGCAAGAATAACCGCCAGTGCCACAATAGTTAGGTTTTTAATTTTTTCGTTAAAGAAAATCCGCATCACAAGAACCACAAAAACCGGATATACGAAAAAAAGCGTAGATGCAATACCCGGTGTCAGATGATCGTACCCCAGAAACAGCAAATCGGCTCCGCCACCATAGAATAATCCAAGGATGATGAAGACAACGAAATCGCGAAAGGAAACTTTGAAACTGATTTTTTTTATCAGAAGTATAAGTGCTAAACACAGGGCAGCTATGGCAAACCTGTAAAATAGGGTCATGTTTAATGATAGCCCTTCTCTTTTGACAGGAATGACAAAGTAGGGTATCATGCCGTATGAAATTGCGGAAATGGCTGCCAGCGCATATCCTTTAATTCTATCCATTCAACTGAAAATAGGTCGCAAGTTAGCAAGGAATATTTTAGAAAAGTTTAGAGAAGCTTATAAAATTTAGGAAGTACCGGTTTAGAAAGTTCGTATTTAAAAGAATCTGGGAGAAATGTTTTTGGCACGTCTTTCGTATAATTAGCCATCAAATGAGGTGTAATATCGAAGAAGAGTTCCTGCAATATAGTTTTTCGCATCGAACCTTTATCCTCGTATTATATTTTCATTCGTTTTATATTTAATATCTTTAACATACATTTTTTATCATTTTAAAATTTAAACTATGCCAATTGTAAAGGTTATTGAGGTGATTTCCTCATCAGAAACGAGTTTTGACGACGCAGTAAAGAATGCATTAGCAGAAGCTTCCAAAACAGTTAAGAACATTGACTCCATCTACGTAAAAGATTTTAAATGTCATGTAAAGGATGGACAGATATCTTCTTACGGAGTTATTTGCAAAATCTCGTTCAGGGTTGATAGCTGATGAATCAACAGAGAGAACTATTTCTTCTGCATTGAATAAAAACTATTTCTACAGAATAAATAGTTATTAATAATAATCATGAACAGGATAAAAATCTTTCAGCCTTTATCGGTTGCAATTCTCCTGTTCGTTCACAACATTAAAAGCCGGTTTATAAAACTAATAAATCGGCTTTTGGGTTTTATGTATAACAGAAACATTTCATTTTAACAAACCTTTCCGTGAAGATTGGAAAGTTTACCTTTTAATCATTCTATGGAGTTTGTATTTTGCAAACCTTATCCTTAATATAGTAAAAACAGATGTTACAAACTGCAGAAGACATTCGTCTGCTTAACGAAAAGATCGGATACTCCGCCACTTTTCTTGACAAAATAAATGCTGAAATCGGAAAGGTCATTGTTGGCCAATCGCACATGGTAGAGCGCTTGCTCATCGGACTGCTCAGCAATGGTCACGTGCTTCTGGAAGGCGTGCCCGGCCTGGCAAAAACCCTATCCATTAAATCGCTGGCATCTTCGATTAATGCATCTTTCAGCCGTATTCAATTTACGCCTGATCTGCTTCCGGCCGACGTGGTAGGAACGATGATTTACAATCAACAAAAGAATGAATTTGTGGTTCGGAAAGGACCGATATTCGCTAATTTCATTTTGGCTGATGAGATTAACAGGGCGCCGGCAAAGGTGCAGAGCGCACTGCTTGAAGCGATGCAGGAGCGACAGGTTACCATCGGAAATAATACCTACAATCTCGACGAACCATTTCTGGTTCTGGCTACCCAAAATCCAATCGAACAGGAAGGAACTTATCCATTGCCCGAAGCGCAGGTTGACCGGTTTATGCTTAAAGTTATTATCGGCTACCCGTCCAAAAGCGAAGAGCAGCAGATAATTCGCCAAAACGTTTCAGGTGTGCGTGCGGCAGGTGTAATGCCTGTAGTAGGAACGCAGGAGATTATACAGGCGCGTCAATTGGTAAGGCAGGTATATCTGGATGAGAAAGTGGAGCAATATATTATCGATATTGTGTTTGCCACAAGGTATCCGGATCAGTATAACCTTGCCAAACTTAAGCCCATGATCGCTTTTGGCGGTTCACCCAGAGCCAGTATCAACATAGCGCTTGCAGCCAAGACCTACGCTTTTCTTAATAAACGTGGATACGTCATTCCCGAAGATGTAAGAGGAATTTGTAAGGATGTATTGCGGCACAGGGTAGGGCTCACCTACGAGGCCGAGGCTGAAAATACAAATGTGGAAGACATCATTGATGAAATACTCAAAACCGTCAATGTACCTTAATCAGATTATGGAATGCTCACTCCCTCAGAAATAACGCAGAAAGTTAAGGAGCTGGAAATAATAAGTAAAAAAATTACGACCCAGCTTTTTACCGGCGAATACCATTCCGCCTTCAGGGGCAAGGGTATGCGTTTCAGGGAAGTGCGTGAATATTATCCGGGTGATGATGTCCGGTTCATTGACTGGAATGTGAGCGCGCGCTATGCGCATCCATTCACCAAGGTTTTTGAAGAAGAGAGAGAACTGACTGTGATGTTGCTAATGGATATTTCCGAGAGTTCACTTTTCGGCACCTCGCATCGGCGCAAGCGCGATCTGATGACTGAAATAGCGGCAGTTATTACATTTAGTGCCATTAATAATAATGATAAAGTGGGCGTCATTTTTTTTAGCGATCGGGTAGAAAAATATATTGCGCCAAAAAAGGGTAAAAAGCATGCCCTGTATTTGGTAAGAGAAATGCTGACTGCCAAACCCAAACGAAATGGTACAAGCATTGGCGAGGCACTACAATTTTTCAGTCGTAACAATCCGCAAAAAAGCATCGCATTTATCCTGAGTGATTTTATAGATGGCCATTATGCACATCGGCTTAAGATACTGGCTCAAAGACATGATTTGATCGGACTTCGGGTGTATGATAAAATGGACAGTCATTTGCCTGATATCGGTATGATGAAGGTGGAGGAATCTGAAACAGGAAGAACGCTGTGGATTGATTCTTCCAATGCCATGGTGCGCCATCAATATTACGAGAGCTTCATGGCCCGAAGTGCTGAGTGCAAGAACATCTTTAAAAAAGCAGGAGCAGATCTACTACATCTTCAGACGAATGAAGATTATGTGCGTGTATTACAGCAATTTTTTAAACAAAGAAAAATAAACAGATAATCAGAAAATTGAAATATTCAGGTCATATCATTGGGGTTGCTGTTATTCTGTTTTTATTTCCGCTTCTGACGGTTGCGCAAACGCCCTCCGTTACCACTTCAGTCGATAAAAATAAAATCCTTATTGGTGAGCAAATAGATTTATCCGTTGGGGTTACCATGCCCGATAATCGCTACCGTCTAAGCTGGTTATCGGTACCTTCAGAGTTTGGAACCTTTGTGTTGGCCAGCCAGAGCAAGATAGATACCGCTTATCAAACCGGGGTTTTACGCTATACACAAAAATTGCAAATCACCAGCTTTGATTCAGGCCGACAGGTGGTTCCTCCATTGGCGTTTCAGTTCGAAACCATTTCGGGCGATTCGTCTTTCCGTATGTTAACCGATAGTATTCCGATTGACGTAATGTTTTCACCGGCAGACAGTGTGCTCCCTTTTCATGACATCAAACCCATTATATCGGTAAAAAAAGAAGTAGCATGGTGGTTCTGGCCTGCAATTATTGCAGGGGTGCTTTTGCTTATATTGATTCTTGTTCTGTATCTGCGGTACAGAAAAAAGAAGCAAAAGAGTCATGTTTTTGAATCCTCTCTATCAGATTTTGACGAAGCCATGAAGATGATCAATGACTTACATGCAGAAAACCTTCCGGCAAAGGGTGAATTTAAACTTTACTTTCTCAGGCTTACGGATATCTTTAAAAGGTACATTTCGAGAAATACATCGGTAAATAATATGCACCTAACGGGGCAGGAAACGATTGATGAACTTTCGCACCGGATTACCGACAGAAAATTAATTGAAGGTTTTGCATCATGCGTTAGGATGGCAGATGCGGTTAAATTCGCTAAGTTCAAACCCTCGTTAAAAGAAAGCGAGGAATGCATTAAGCAGGTGTCTGCTGTTATAGAGGCATTGAATTCCCAAAAACCAAGCGCAGAAGATGATCTTTGATTATTTTAAAAATATCACCTTTGGGCAACCGCTGTTTTTTCTACTGTTTGGGCTGTTTCCATTGCTCATTTGGTGGCATTACCGCAAGGGAAGTTCAGGTTTTGCCGCCATGCGAATCAGCACGTTAGAAGGCGTTCAGAAGGCAGGAAGCATCAAAAATATTTTTCAATATATCCCATTCTGGCTTCGGCTGGCATCGCTCGCCTGCATTATTCTGGCCCTGGCACGGCCGCAGGTACAGTACTCAGAAACCTACCGCGATGGTGAAGGCATCGACATAATATTGTGCATTGATGTCAGCGGAAGTATGACCATGCAAGATTTTAAACCCAACAGGATAGAGGCAGCCAAAGGAGTGGCCATGAGTTTTGTAAGAAACAGACCGAACGACCGGATAGGCGTTGTTACGTTTGCGGGAGAGGCATTTACCCAATGTCCACTTACAACCGATCATTATGTGGTAATGGCTCAGATACAACAAATCAGGATAGGGTTGCTTATTGATGGTACAGCCATTGGCGACGGACTTGCCAAGAGTGTGGAAAGGCTGCGCGACAGCAAAGCAAAGAGTAAGGTGATCGTGCTATTAACGGATGGGGTAAATAATACCGGATTGATTGACCCGGCGTATGCGCGAGAAATGGCCAAAGTCTTTAACATCAAGGTTTACACCATAGGCATCGGTACCGATAACCCAAATGCTACGATGGAAGAAGATACACCCATGGGCAGGGTAGGGGGCGGAGATAAGGTGGGTATTAATGAAAAACTTTTAAAGTCAATCGCCACCGAAACAGGGGGTAAATATTACAGTGCCACCGATAACCGGGGATTGGAAGAGATTTATAAAGACATTAATCAGCTTGAAAAATCGAAGGTGCAGATTACCACCTTTCACCGGTACAATGAAAAATTCTTCCCCCTCATCTTTTTAGCACTGGCCTTTCTGGCTCTGGAGATTATTCTCAGATACACAG
>JBIQMB010000154.1:0-7107 GCA_044463745.1 Chitinophagaceae bacterium
ATTTGTAATCTTCTCCTTCTTTGCCGATGATGGCTATGATGTCTTCTACCGGAACCGAATCGCCTTTTTTAGGACCTATATATAGTAGTGTTCCTTCATTATAACTTTCCATGGGCATGGTGGCTTTATCAGTCTCAACGTCTGCCAGTACATCACCCGGTTTTACCTTGTCTCCTACCTTTTTGTGCCATTCTACAATAACACCTTCTTCCATGGTGTCACTCATTCTCGGCATTCTTATCGCTTCTGCCATAATTTATTGTGTCAGTTATTTTTTAAGTAAAAAAATCGGTGTGAAATTAATGTAATTTCAGCAATTAACAGTAAAACTGTATTGCCTGACCCCCTGCGGTAATCAGCCGAAGTGCAAAGATAACTCATTGTTTTCCCTATCGGCATAATTTTTTAGAATGAACCTATTTCAGAATTTTTTCCAGCGGATGAAGGAATACGCCAGCTTCCACGAACTTGTTTCCACAGGGCTGATAGCCTGCTTTTTCGTAGAATGGCAGCGCCATGTCCGGGCAATGCAAATTAAGTATGGTAAATCCTTTGGCAAGGGCTAAATTTTCTGCATAGTTTAGCAGGCTTGCTCCCACGCCCATCCCTTGCAGTTTCCCAACCACGGCCATATCCCTTAATATAGCTTTACCAGGTCCGTTTGCAGACAGGATACAACAGCCGAGCATTTTATTTTCATCAAAAGCGGCAATTAACGTATCGTTTTTTTCTTTTTCCATATCATCCTTGCTGAGTGGTAAGCGCCAGTAATATGGTAAAATTTCCTGCCGCAATTTCAGCATCTGCCGGTATTCTGAAGAGTTGTGGTTGATTTGTCGGAGAGGCATTACGTTACTTTTAAAAGAGATAAAGAATTCCGTTAATAAAATTAAACAATTTCGGGTTACAAACTTTGGTCTTTTTATTACCTTATCAAAAACTGAGAAGCGTTAATCACGATAGATTTTTATGGACAGGAGAAATCACAATTGATAATTGAGATACTCTTTTATATAAAGCCGGAATATTTATTCGATGACTTTAGGTCCTGGGGAGATTGTGCGCATTGGGTTATAAAAAGGTCACTATCCGATGCTACTCATACGATTATTATGGTTGGTAGATGGCAAAGGTTGCGCTTGTTTTCAGACGCATATTGCACCATACAAATTTTATGTTTGATAGAATTATTTTTTTTTGTTCCAAAAAGTCTATTTTTGTGGCCATTAACTAAATTTTACAATCATGCAGGACATTGCAACAAAAGTTAAAAAAATTATTGTTGACAAATTAGGAGTTGACGAGGCTGAAGTAACACCTGAAGCTTCTTTTACAAATGATTTAGGTGCTGACAGCCTTGACACCGTGGAGTTGATTATGGAATTTGAGAAAGAATTCAATATTTCTATTCCTGACGAACAGGCTGAAACCATTACTACTGTTGGTCAAGCAGTAGCATATCTGGAAGAGCATGCTAAGTAAGAATCTTATTTAACTTCGCAGGCAAGCTTATGGAATTAAAAAGAGTAGTCATAACAGGTTTGGGTGCAATCACACCAATTGGTAAAACCGTAAAGGAGTATTTCGAAGGGTTAAAGGATGGCACTTCGGGAGCAGCTCCTATTACGCAATTTGATTGCTCAAAATTCAAAACAAGGTTTGCCTGTGAGGTAAAAGATTTTGACCCTACGGCGTATCTGGAAAGAAAGGAGGCACGTAAGCTGGATCGGTTTACCCAGCTTTCACTCATCGCAAGCGACGAAGCCGTTAAAGATGCCGGTATCGACAATGAGAATATTGACCATAATAGGGTCGGTGTCATTTTTGCCAGTGGCATTGGCGGTATTCATACCTTTCAGGATGATGTGATGGCATTTGCGCGCGGTGATGGTACGCCCCGTTTCAATCCTTTCTTTATTCCTAAAATGATCTTGGATATTGCCGCCGGACAAATATCGATGCGGTATGGTTTCAGAGGTCCCAACTTTGCAGTTGTGAGTGCCTGCGCAAGCAGTACCAATGCCATGATCGACGCATTTGATAACATCCGGCTGGGCAAGGCCGATATCATACTTACCGGTGGTAGCGAGGCGGTTATCAGCGAAGCAGGGGTGGGTGGTTTTAATGCAATGAAAGCCCTGAGCGAACGCAATGATGACCCGGCCACTGCAAGCCGTCCTTTTGATAAAGACAGGGATGGTTTTGTGATGGGCGAAGGTGCCGGAATTATAGTACTTGAAGAATTAGAACACGCCAAGGCACGCGGAGCCAAAATATATGCAGAGATAGCAGGTGGAGGCGCCACCGCAGATGCCTACCATATTACAGCCCCTCATCCGGACGGGTTGGGTGCCCGCAATGTGATGAACGCTGCGCTGAAAGATGCCGGAATGAAACCGGAGGATATCGATTATATTAATGTACATGGTACAAGTACGCCGCTGGGAGATATTGCTGAAACAAAGGCGATCCTGGATGTATTTGGTGAGAACGCTTATAAACTGAATGTAAGCAGTACCAAATCCATGACGGGGCACTGCCTGGGCGAAGCCGGTGTAATGGAAGCACTTGCATGTATACTTGCCATTACAGAGGATGTTATTCCGCCCACCATCAATCATTTTACCGATGACCCGGAATTGGATCCAAAAATTAATTTTACTTTCAATAAAGCACAACACAGAGTGGTGAATGCTGCACTAAGTAACACCTTTGGTTTTGGCGGCCATAATGCCTCTCTGATTATTAAAAAATACAAGGAGTAAGTAGTCATTTCCGGACGCTCCTTTTATTCCTATACTTTTTTTGTAGTAATACCATGCCGTTTGGTGGTATGTAAACTGTTGATTTATCCATTCTCCGTCATGAGGATTGTCAACAAGTCAAGGGTTCTTCTGCACAGAGATTTAATAATCGGAATGTGAGGCTTGCAAGAATGTTAGAGAAAGCGGATCGAATATTGTCAATGATTCTTTCTACCTGACAACCATTCCATTTTCATTATTCTCATCCGGCGTTACAAAATAAAGCTTGCCTGCTTTATCCTCGGCCATCAGGATCATACCATTGCTTTCCGTTCCCCTTATTTTTCGCGGAGCAAGATTGGCCACCACCACTACTTTGCGGCCAACGATTTCATCAGGTTTAAAGTGTTCGGCTATGCCGGATAAAATGATTCTCTTTTCAAATCCCAAATCAATTTCCAGCTTTAAGAGCTTATCAGCCTTCTCTACTTTTTCAGCACTTAGGATGGTTCCTGTTCGTAAATCGATTTTAGAAAAATCATCAAATTGAATGACTGGTTTTAGTGAATCATTTTCATTTATCTCCGTTTTTTTCTTTGCGTCGGCAGCCTGCGTTGGTTTAGGTACGTCAGGTTTTTTAAGCCCGGCTTTCAGCTTGGCCAATTGTGCTTCTACTTCTTCGTCTTCTATTTTTCTAAATAACAATTCAGGTGGCCTTAAAGAATAACCAACACTCAATAATTTTGGTTTGCCGGCATTTTCCCACAGCAGCATTCTGTCCACCACCTTCATCATGCGCAGCATTTTTTTGGAAGTATCAGGCATGAAAGGATAGATAAATATGGCAAGGTTGGCACACAATTGCAGACATACATGAATGCACATGTCAATGTTTTTTTGCGCCTCTTCCAGAATTTTCCCATTCTCATCCACCTTTTTAGCCTCTAACCAGGGAGCTTTATCCTGCATATATTTGTTTCCCTTGCGTGCAAGCTCCATCACTTCAAATAGCGCCTCTCTGAATTTGAATTGCTCTAAGAGTGTTTCTATTTTAAGTTTGGTTTCGACAAAGGCTGTTACCATCTTCTGGTCTGCATCTGTAGCTGCCTCTCCATGCAAAGGAGGAACCTTGCCATTACACAGCTTATGCATCAGCACAAAAGTCCGGTTAACGAAATTGCCCAAATTGGCTACCAATTCATTGTTATTGTGATCCTGAAAATCTTTCCAGGTAAAATCATTGTCCTTCGTTTCGGGTGCATTGGCACAGAGTACGTATCTCAATACATCCTGCTGACCCGGAAAATCTTTCAAGTATTCGTCCACCCATACAGCCCAGTTTCGGCTTGTGGATACCTTTTCTCCTTCGATATTCAGGAATTCATTGGCAGGCACATTGGTGGGTAAAACGAAATCGCCATGCGCTTTAAGCATCGCCGGAAAGATGATGCAATGGAAAACGATATTATCCTTACCGATGAAATGCACCAGTTTTGTATCCGGCTTACACCAATAGTCGCGCCAGTTGGCCAATAGTTCTTTAGTGGCAGAAATGTACCCGATAGGGGCATCAAACCATACGTATAATACTTTTCCTTCGGCATCAGGCAGCGGAACCTGGATGCCCCAGTTACTATCGCGGGTCATGGCTCTTGATTGCAAACCCTTATCCAGCCAGCTTTTGCATTGGCCATATACATTTGCTTTCCATTCTTTATGTCCGTCCAGAATCCATTCCTTCAGAAACTCTTCGTAGTTCTGTAGCGGAAAATACCAGTGTTTTGTTTTCTTCTTTACAGGCACGGCATCGCTGAGTGTGCTCCTGGGATTGATTAATTGCTCTGGGCTTAGCGAAGAACCACATTTTTCGCACTGGTCGCCATAAGCGTTCGGATTTCCGCAAATAGGGCAGGTACCGGTGATATACCGATCGGCCAGAAACATTTGCTTCTTTTCATCATAGTATTGTTCGGTTTCCTTTTCTTCAAATAATCCTTTGTTGTAAAGATTCAGAAAAAAATCTGAAGCTGTTTTGTGATGCACCGGATTAGAAGTGCGGCTGTAAATGTCATAACTGATGCCCATCTCTTTTAGAGATGTTTTGAGCACTTCATGGTAATGATCTACCACCTCCTGCGGTGTTTTATTTTCCTGAAGAGCCCTGATCGTAATGGGCACACCATGCTCATCGCTACCTCCCACAAACTTCACATCCTTCATTCTGACCCTCAAAAACCTGACATAAATATCGGCGGGCAAATAACATCCGGCCAGATGCCCGATATGCAAAGGTCCATTGGCGTAAGGTAAAGCAGCAGTAATCAAGTAGCGTGACGGTTCACTCATGTTTTAAAAATTAGGACGCAAAATTACCGTAATACCTGCTCAATACAAAAAATCGAAACAGAATGTTACCGGACTGGTAAATACGGGATACAAATGAAACGGCACCGGCGAATGACAAAAGCAGTCCGTAAACCTTAAGAAAGATTTTTTAGGGTTCTACTTCCTACTCACGCCAAGCTGAATGCCATAATTGATAAAGTGTTCCTTAACCGGGTAGATATCATTGTACGTGCTCAAAATCTGATATCTGAAATTGGGGCCTATCTTCCAGTTAGCCGTATTACTGCTCAGGTGAACGAATCCTCCAATGTTGCCACTCAGATTAAATTTGCGAACAAGATCGGGATCTGTTACGTAGCTGCTTGCATCACCGGATAATAAGTATGCTTTATTTCCCAGAACCATAAACGGTTCAACAGTAGATATCAGACTAACCTTCATTTTACCACCTGAAATAACTTCCCACTGGAGGCCGACAGGCACTGAAAGCTGCCAGTTATAATTGGTGATGCTGGTATTATTATTTCTCTTATCATTGGCATAATAGGAAACATAATACTTCGAGAACATTTGTCCCTTGCTGTCTTTAAAGGTGAGAGAAGTGGTATTAGGCTGAACCACTTCACTAAAAATGTCATATCCTGTATATACCAGATGCACGCCGCTTGTGAGAGAAATTTTGTTTGAAAGCGGATAGTAAACATTGGTTCCGGTTATAAACCCTAAGCGCTTGGCAATGTTCATATCATGTTTGCTCACAGGTGTATTTACCACCGTGGAGTTCACTTTATTCAGATTGGCTCCCATGAATTTAACGTCGGAAATAATCGGCATAAAGGTAAACTCCCACTTCAACTTTTTACGTATTCCGGAGTTCAGCTTAAGTGAGGGCTCTCGATCTGCTGTTGTGTTTAATTTGAGGTCAGAAGAAATGCCTTTCTTAACTTCCCTGACTTTTCCGGTGGTGGAGGCGGTTGGTTTAGTTTGGTTTGATTTCAGTTTAGCATTGTCAACCGGATTCGGGCTGTTTATTGTACTCAAGTCCTGATCAGCCCCGATTTTGGAATCTTCAGTATCTCTGTCTGAAACAATGGAATTGGCGGATTGATTGAACGCAATGGTAGCAGGCAGGTAGTCGCGCTGCTTATTTACAATCAGGTTATTATGTGTAATCCTTGAAGGTTGTGTCCTTTCGAACCTGCTTAGGGTAATTGATTTTTGAATTAACGAAGAGGAGGTTTTATCACCCTGCACACCGGGAGCGGTAGTCTGTACATCAATTGTTTTATCAGTAGATACAGGCATCGAACCATTCTGATTATCCTGATTTACATTTCCGATCCAGAATAAGGTAAGCAGCATAAATAAACCTACAGCCAGCGATGGCCACCTGCTTCCGGGGTGTATATCGTTATAAATACTTTTCCAAACTCTTTCTGATGGGATTAGAAAGAATCGGTCGGCATGCTCTTTTAAGGTGCGCTCAAATTCCTCTGTGTCATAATTTTCAATCATTTCATCAATTCAGGGTTTTTGGTAAAAAATTGTTTTTGCAGTTAGTGTTCTCCTGAAACCATCTTCAGTCTTTCTCTCGGTCCCGGTATGATTTTCTTTTTAATTAAAATATCTTCCAGCAGAACCTTTGCCCTCGTATATTGAGAGCGGCTCGTGCTTTCTTCTATCTCAAGTATCTGCCCTATCTCCTTATGCGAGTAACCTTCTATTGCATACAGGTTAAGCACCGTACGATAACCCAACGGAAGCAACCTGATGCACTCAACCACCTGCTTCGCTGCCAATATGGATGGAATATTATAGTCCTTCACTTTCATATCCTGTGCATGTATTAAAGAAACGCTTTCATTGAACTTTTTGTTCTTTTTAAGCTGGTTAATGCACGTGTGAACTATAATGGTTCTTATCCAACCTTCTAAAGAGCCGTCGGCTTTAAACTGATGAATCTGTTTAAAGACTTTTACGAATCCTTCCTGCAGCATGTCTTCCGCATCTTCTCTAT
>JBIQMB010000155.1:0-7073 GCA_044463745.1 Chitinophagaceae bacterium
CAGACCCACGCAACCATCTACAGGACAGTATTACAGCCATTTTCCATTTACCGATACCCGGATAAAAAGATCACAGAATGGCTCATTTACATTATACTTGAAACCAGCATTTACCAATCACGTCGCCTCTCTTTTAAAAAGAACAAATTTATTTTTTTATAATTTTGCTTATAATCTGAATCAAACGATACTATAAAAAATGGAAGAAGAGGTAAGCAGATATTGGTACAATTTTCAACACGTTCTTACAGATTACATACCCAAAATTGTGGGTGCCATAATCATTCTTGTTTTAGGTCTTTGAGTAATTAACCTGCTCGTGAGGCTCACTAAAAGAATCATGATTAAAAGAGATGTGGATAAATCTGTTTCAGACTTTTTAAAGAGTTTAATCAAGTGGGGTTTGACAATTCTTTTGGTAATCATTGTAATTTCGAAACTCGGTGTGCCCACCACATCTTTTATCGCTGTTTTGGGAGCCGCAGGCCTGGCTATCGACATGGCTTTACAGGGTTCATTGGGCAATTTTGCAGGAGGCATTCTCATATTGTTATTCAAACCGTATCGAATCGGAGATTATATCAGCGCCCAGGATATTTCCGGAACCGTTATTGAAATCTCAATCTTTACCACATCCTTAAGAACAGATGGCAACCAACTTGCAATCATACCCAACGGACAATTATCCAATGAAAAAATAATTAACTACAGTGTACTGGATAAACGAACTGAAGTTATGGAGTTTCCGATACATTATCTGGATGATACCGATGTAGCAAGAGAAATCATTTTTAATATTATAAACGATCACCCCAAAGTAATAAAGGATGAGACAACAAAACCAAGGGTTGTAATTGGTAAGATTACTGAAAACCGGGTGTATCTACAGGCTATTTATCAGGCAAAAACAAGTGAATTTTGGGGTGTACACTTTGAGGTACTGGACCGTATAAAAAAAGCCCTGGATAAAGCGGGAATCAATAAAATGATACCCAGGCAAGAAATTAAAATCGTAGAAAATCAAAATGATTCTTAGAATGGTATTCCTTCTGATATTACATCACGATTAAAATGAAAGAATGAATTTTGATAATGCAATAAATCTGGTAATCGATAAGCTCAGCAGTTGGATTAATACATTGATTGCCATGCTGCCCAACATTCTGATAGCAACTATTGTATTGGTTGTGGGTTTTTACCTCGCTAAGAGGATCAGAAAATTAGCAGACAAAAAGCTAAGAAGGTTTTTACCAACGGTAACCCTGGCAGATTTAACCATGAGCATGATCTATGTTTTCTGCATTGGTATTATCTTATTCATTGTACTTAAAATATTAAATCTGGAAGGTACGCTTACCACTGCACTTGGTGCAGCCGGAATTATTGGTGTAGGTTTAGCTTTTGCCTTTCAGGATATTGCAGCAAATTTCATCTCGGGAATCTTTTTATCATTCAGTAAGCCGTTTAAAGTTGGAGAACTTATTACCATTGATAAGTTCGAAGGTTTTGTAGAAGGTGTCAGGCTCCGGGAAACAACCATCCGAACGCATCAGGGCCATCTGGTAACGATACCCAACAAGCAGATTTTTCAGAGCCCTATCATAAATTATACCCGCTACGGTAAGAGAAGAGCAGACATAACAAGTGGTGTATCTCAGGCAGATGATTTGAGAAAGGTAAGGGCGGTAGCTGCAGAAGCTTTAAAAAAAGTACCGAATGTCATTCCGGAAGACACCACATTTTTCTTCGAAGGACTGGGCGAAAGCACCGTTGATTTCAGGATCAGAATTTGGGTTAACTCAAACAAGTATGGTGACTATCTTCAGTTCATTAATGACGTGATCATAACTTTGAAAGAAGCTTTATCCTTGCCATACCCCATACGTACACTCGACTTTAATATGAAAGGAGGTGAAAAACTTTCGGATATGGAATTGCGGGTTGTGAATGGTGAAGGACAAAAGCGCACAGGATAAACGACAGACTTTCGATTAATTTTACAATAAAAAAATAAATGCAAACGGAAAAAATCATAAATCACATTGTAAACTGGCTGAATCAATACATGGTTAATTCAGGCCAGAAAGGCTTCGTAATGGGGATTTCGGGAGGTATTGATTCGGCGCTGGTTTCCACGCTCTGCGCCAAAACTGAATACCCTTTGTTATGTCTTGAAATGCCCATCCATCAGCGCGGAGATGAAGAAACAAGAGCCAAAAATCACATTCAGTGGCTTAAAAATAATTTCAAAGGTGTTGAAAGCAAAAAGGCAGATCTCACCCTTGCCTATGACAGTTTTGCCAATACCGTTGATAAAAGTGAAAACAATGAACTCACCAATTTGGCGTTGGCCAACACCCGCGCGCGGCTCCGTATGACCACACTGTACTACTACGCTACGCTTCATCACTACATTGTGGCGGGCACCGGAAACAAAGTGGAGGATTTTGGTATTGGTTTTTTTACAAAATATGGAGACGGAGGCGTAGACATCAGCCCTATCGGCGATTTAATGAAATCTGAAGTACGAGCTTTGGCGCGCGAAGCAGGGATCATTGAAGAAATTGTAGCAGCTAAACCTACGGATGGATTATTTGCAGATGGCCGAAGTGATGAGGACCAGATCGGAGCAACTTATGATGAGCTGGAATGGGCGATGAAGATGTACGAAAATGGTCGTAAATCTGAAGAGTTTTCGGGAAGGAAACAAACGGTATTTGATATTTACCGTCGCAGGCATTTGGCGAACCTTCATAAAATAGAACCTATTCCGATATGTACGATTCCTCAAGAGTGGAAATGATCGATCGGTTCAAGTATCTAATTGCTTAATGTCTTAAGGTTTATAGTCCTTTAATACCTTTTTGTCTGCCACCTCTACGGTAATGTAATCTTTGCTAAGAGATGGCGATTTTGCCGGAGAATATTCACGTCCGTAAAGTGTAATCTGCAAATACAACTTTCCCCATTTCTTTTCCGGAAATGCCTTCTTGGCATCGGCTTCAATTTTATCAACATTATCCTCTTTGGTTATTCCCCAACGTTTCATCATTCTCTGTATATGGGTATCCATTGCAAATGCCGGAATACCAAAACCAACTGACATCACAACGGAAGCGGTTTTGTGTCCAACACCCGGAAGCTTTTCCAATTCTTCAAAATCTGCCGGCACTTCACCTTTAAACTTTTCTATCAGTATTTGAGAAAGTGAATGTATCGCTTTGGCCTTTCGGGCTTTCATAAATACGCCATCAATCAGATCCATTATTTCCTCTTCCGACATTTTAACCATGTCGTAAGGATTATCTGCCCTCGCAAACAAAGCAGGTGTGACCTTGTTAACTCCAACGTCGGTGCTTCTGGCGGCTAATAAAACAGCTAACAGCAATGTATAGTTATTGTGATAATCGAGCGGTAGCGCCGGATGCGGATATAGCTTATCCAACTCCTTCATGATAAATGCTGTTTTCTTTTTTAAATCCATGCTTTGGTTTTGAGTTTTAATGTGCTGAATAATTCTTTCAAACGCTGTGGTACACACCTTTCAAACGCTGTCGGGTTCGCCTGCGCGCGATCCTTGGCTTCAGAACGCCAACAGGTGTTGAAAGCATTCACCTGTTCTCGTCCAAAGGACAGGACAGCGTGAATGAGTAGTATATTTCTTTCAAACGCTGTCGGGTTCGCCTCCTCACAAGCCCTCGCTTCGAACGCCAACAGGTTATAAAAGAAATTACTTCGACAAATCCTTCACCCGGATATTCCTGAATTTAACCAGTGAGCCATGACCCAAAAAACCAATATGGCCTTTAGTGCGTTTTAATCCGGGATGATCATTTCCATCGAGGGTGCCATTCTTGCTGGCTGCAGCGACGTCGCCATCTACAATCACCGTCCCATTCAGGATAACTTTTATCTTATTTCCCTTGGCAATGATCTCCTCGGTGTTCCATTGGCCCATCGGTTTGAGGTGGCCTCTCTTTGCCGGTATTACGCCATAGACAGACCCATGATATTGATAATCGTGCAGGTCTTTATAAATATCAGCATCATCATCCAGTATCTGTATTTCCATGCCTTCATAGGCCGCATCTCCCTCCATGGGGGTTCTGATGCCTACGCCATTGTTTGCTCCGGGTGTAAGCATAAATTCAAACCGAAAACTAAAATCACCGTATTCATCTTTGGTATAGAGATTTCCACCCCTACCCCTGTCAGGATAAATTACAATATTTCCATCCTCCAAAACGTAACTATCGGTGGCGCCTGTCCAGCTATGCATATTGGTACCATCAAACAATATCTTATATCCTTCCTTTTTTTCATCTTCACTCAATACGAATGGTTTCGGACGTGGTATTTCGCGGATGTATATATCGCGGTAGACGACCTCGGTACCATGTGCCTGCAGTTCAATTTGCTCCACAGGAAAAATCGGGATCTTCCTGTTCCAATAATTTTCGAGTATCGTGTTATCTGTTACCAGTTCGCCATTGAGATAGACCGTAACTCGATCGCCCACCATTTTAATATAAAAGTGATTCCAGTCACCGATCGCATTATCGGCAAGTTTCAACGGTTTATCCTGATGTACCTGGTTATTGTACAATCCTCCGGAGCCAACCTCGGCCCCCACATCTCTTCTTGAAGTATCCCATATCTGTACCTGCGGACTGCCACGCAAATAGATACCCGCATCCCCATCATGGTCAATTTTCCAGTCCACCAGCATTTCAAAATCGCCATAATCTTTGGTAGTACAAATATTATCACCTTTGCCGGTAAACACCAGTTCCCCATCTTTGGCGTACCATCCTTTTCTCATTATTTCATCAGCCTTTGCCTGTTCTAACGCAAGGGTTTTACTATCCATGGCAGCACGCTTAATCGGATTTGCTACGAGCCCTTTCCAACCTGTCAGGTCTTTTCCATTAAAAATAGAAACCCATCCTGGTCCCTCAGGCATTTCAGCCAGATATTTTCGAATGGCCTGTTTCTCATAATCACTATCGTTTCCTTTCAAAACTAAAATCGTTTTATTCAACAGATCCCGAACCACATCACCCGCATATTTTTTATCTGATAAAGCAACATTCATCACTACCCTTGCTGCAGTTTGTTGCAGAGCGGCATCATCCAGATATTTGCCTGCAAATACAATCGTGTTAAAGGTTTTGTTTTCACCGGCTGCCCTTAAAACTTGTAACTTCTGATCATTGGATTTAGCTATACCCATTGCATTACGAAGCATCAATAATTTCTGTTCGGCAGGCAATGAACTTTTTCTTACTGCATTCACATATCCACTCACTGCCTTATTTCTAAATTCAGCATTATCCGTTTCTTTTCCTATCCTGTACAGCACTTCGGCAGCATTCATTCCATTCCATTGTGCCAGTGCATCTAAAGCCATTGAACGTGCAGAAGCGTCGCCATTTTTGAAACCAGATTCCACAGCATTTAAAGAAGGCTGGTCACCAATGGAAGCCAATACACGGTAAAATGAAGGCTTTTGCGCTGCTCCTGCTTCCTGCATCTCCTTTAATACATAGGCAGACCGGTCGGCAGCTTTATCAATCCCACCCAAAGCTGCAATCATGGCCTCCTGGATTTTCGATTTTTGATTCATTTCCGCCGTGGACTTTACCAAAGCGGTTAGTTTGGACAAATCCTGCTTATCCACCACCTGGGGCAAGGCCTTAAACGAAGCGTTTCGTACATTCTGGTCCGGGCTGTTTAACAACGAAAAAATAAGATCGGCGCTTCCTGAAGCACGCCGCTCGCCCAAAATATTCACCAGCGCAGCTTGTGCATTTCCGGAAGACTTCGCAGCAAAGTTTGAAACCAATGTGGTTACGGATTCACCCGGCATAATTCGGATAGCCTGTCCGGCTGCGGCTATTACATCGGCAGTGCCGCCCTGCATCTTCATCATGATGGCCGGTAAAACTTCTTGCCCACCCAGTTTACCCAAGATTGTAATGGTAGCCAGCATTACCTCTTTATCTTTCGTATTCAGGTATGGAAGCATATCGGGAACAATAGCACCGGTCCCCTTATCTCCTAGCATCGTAATGATTTCGGCTTGCACATCAGGCTTCGATTTTTTCATCATTTTAATCCAATCCATGGCCTCACCTTCACTCATTTTCTCCGGCACAAGCTTTAATGCTGCCGCCCTGTATTGCGGACTTTTATCTGTAACAGCATTCCGTAGCAACTTTTGATTCCCTTTTTGCAATTTGTACAAAAGTGTCATGGCCGAAATCCGTGCCTGTACCTGATCCGCATTACCGGCTTTCTTAAGCAGATTCTGCAATTCCTTTTGAGCCACATCCTGATTGCCGTTTTCAATTAACCGGTTTAAATACATTAAGTAAGCGTTGGTAGCATTCGTGGCATCATATACATAACTATTTCTCTTTGCCGCTTCGCTTAAAACAGAAAGAGAAGAAACATCCCCAATATTGGCTATGGCGTCATATACAACATACTTCAGTTGTGCGTCACCGGAATTATTTAGCGAATGCAGTAAGGGAAGTGCTTCCTTAAATCGGATTTCGCCCAATGCTTTTAATAATGAAACACGACTAGCACCTTCGGCAGAAGAAGCTGCAGTCATCAACTCTATCCCTGCCCCTGCAGGATCGGCCTGAATAATTGCCCGTGCAGCCGGATCAGTTAGCCGCTCATCATGAAGGTATTTTTTGAGAGCATTCGTTACATCTGCACCCTGCCCTACCGTCTGTATCTGGGCCATAATGAAAGCTTTGTTCACCGGGTCAGAAACTTTTTCCAACGCAGTGATATAAGCCTTTTCGCTCACTTTCCGCTGCTTCTCAAAGCCAGTTTTTGTCACATAGCCCGAAAATCCGCTAAGTGCATATTCCACTTTTGTATTATCACCTTTTCCGGGCTCTTTAAGCATACCCGCCAGCCCCACAATACCCGCTTCTCCCATTCCTGCGAGGTCTTGCATCGCAGTATTGAAACGTGCAGCATTTTCAGCAGGCATTTCGGCCAGCAGATCAGCCATTTTTGTCTGAAGTGTCCGCTGATCCTTATTCTGCGCTAAA
>JBIQMB010000156.1:0-7062 GCA_044463745.1 Chitinophagaceae bacterium
ATAACTCTGTAGTGGTTGATGGCAAAGAACTGGTAGTGTATGCACAAAAAGATCCTGCTCAAATTCCGTGGGGAAAACATGATGTGGATGTAGTGCTGGAGTGCACCGGTTTTTTTACTGACGAAGAAAAGGCGAAGGCTCACCTGACTGCCGGTGCCAAGAAAGTAGTGATCAGTGCGCCTGCCAAGGGGAATGTAAAAACAATCGTTTTTAATGTAAACCACGATATTCTGGATGGTACCGAAAGCATCATCTCATGTGCATCGTGCACAACAAACTGTCTGGCACCCATGGCTAATGTTCTCGACAAGTCTTTTGGTATTGTAAGTGGATTTATGACCACCATTCACGCCTATACAAACGATCAGAACACACTGGATTCGCCACACCATAAGGGCGATCTTCGCCGTGCGCGTGCTGCGGCTGCTAACATCATTCCTACCAGCACCGGAGCTGCCAAAGCCATCGGACTGGTTCTGCCTGAATTAAATGGCAAGTTGGATGGTGTAGCTCAACGTGTGCCCGTAATTACCGGTTCTATCGTGGAATTAGTTAGCGTACTCAAAAAGAAAGCTACGGTTGACGAAATCAACTCAGCTATGAAAGCTGCCGCTGATGAAAGCTATGGTTATACAGAAGATGAAATTGTGAGTTCTGATGTTATTGGGATGCACTACGGCTCTTTGTTTGACGCTACGCAAACAAAGATTCTTACTGTAGGCGATCAGCAACTGGTTAAAACCTCAAGCTGGTACGATAATGAAATGAGCTATGTTTCACAATTGGTACGTACGGTTGCATATTTTGGCAAGCTGATTAAGAAATAGTTTTTTCGAAATATACTTTAAGGGTTGCCGGCTCCGAACGGAGTTTGGCAGCCTTTTTATTTTTTATTAAAATGAAATTTACAGGTTATAAACCGGCGAAATTATTTGATGCAAGTGCCCCAAGGCTCAAACCTATAAGGTTTTTAAAACCTTATAGGTTTTGCAAAAAGGCGCTGAGAGCCATAAAAAAACCTTTGTGACACTTCGTGTCTTGGAGCCTTTGGGGCAAATCATCCCCGGGTTTAAAAGGGGAGCGATCTTGAACTTTTGGGCTAAATTTGTATGGCAATGAAAAAAACATCCAAAGACTATATCCTTGTAGGCATACAATTACTGCTTCTCGCCACTTATTTCTTCAATCCGTCAGCATTGAAATTAGGTGCGCATCAGTTCTTGCATGGCGTGGGTTTCGGTCTCATGGGTGTAGGAGTGATAGTAACAATCATAGCAACACTTCAGTTAAATAAAAACCTTTCCCCCTTCCCCACGCCGAAAAGCAATGCCAGACTAATCGAAACCGGATTATATTCCGGCATCAGGCATCCCATTTATACCGGCATAATGCTCACAGGCTTTGGTTTAGCGCTGGGCACAGATTCCGGATTCAGACTTATACTTTCCGTTTTACTTCTCATCCTATTCTATTACAAATCGGAGTACGAAGAAAATCGTTTATCGAAAAAATTTCCAGAATACACAGCGTATAAGAACCGGACAGGCCGATTCTCAGCACGGTGGTAAGCAACCAGGAGTTCGAAAATCTCTCATATTTACCCTCTTTTTGGAAAGTTACCGGAGGTCAGGATTACGACTTCATATTTACATACTGGAAGGCAAGCCCTAAATCCCAACCTTTGGATGCCTGAAAAACAGATTGGAGGTCGTCAATTTTTTTACTTGTAACACGAACCATATCATCCATAATGGATGCCTGCACCTTTAA
This sequence comes from Chitinophagaceae bacterium, assembly GCA_044463745.1. Taxonomy (GTDB): domain Bacteria; phylum Bacteroidota; class Bacteroidia; order Chitinophagales; family Chitinophagaceae; genus Ginsengibacter. Next base: position 1,771 of record JBIQMB010000156.1, read on the forward strand.
TCCGCTATCCTTAATCAGCTTCACTATTTTTTTTGCATCTTCCTGTTTGATGCCATTCCGCACAGGCACTTCTTTCTTTACTATTTTACCACTAACATAAGGTTCTTTACTCAGGTCATAAATCTCTGCGGCGAGCCCCTGGCGCATACTTTTACTGATAAGAACATCAATAATTTGTTGCAATTGCATTTCACTATCTGCTTCCAGGTTCAAAAGAAAATCTTTCTTGTTCAGATCTATCACTACGTGACTACCCTTAAAATCATAGCGGTTTTTAATTTCTTTGGCCGCAACATTTACAGCATTGTCCAGGGTCTGAATATCCACTTTGCTTACAAGATCGAATGAAGGCATAACTCAAAATTTTTTACTGCCCTCAAAGTTATGAAATCGTTTCTCATTTCACCCATGCCAGGCATAGATCATCAAAAAAGCAAAAGTCGATTTGCAAAGAGGTTTCCTTTTCTTTTCCGAAAAATGTTTCAAACCTGCCTGAGCCATCATTTTTCAGCCTGATATCCTTGATCAGCATATCCTGTCTGAAACTGACATTTCCCAGTGCATACCATTTGAACATAGATTCTTTGGCGCTCCAGCATGCGGTCAACATTCTTGGCAGTTCTTGATCAGAAATTTTATCTCTTAATAGCTCACTTTCTTTTTCATTCAGAAATTTAGTTTCAATCATCCCGATTTTGTCTGTAATTAGCTCCACATCAATACCTACAGGATGATCTTTGCTCAGGATAGCTGCTGCATAATCGCCGCAATGCGAGATAGAAAAGTAATAAGAATTATTATCAAGATATGGCCTCCGTCCGTCGAGCTTTATCCGGTTGACCGGAAAATCCGGATCCATGATTTTGAGTAGGTATCTGCCCGATAAATGCTGTAGCCGCTTATGCGGATGAGAAATAAGCCGGTGCGAAATGTTTATTTTTCTGAAAAATTCTTCATCCTCGGTTATGTGCCATACGGCCAATCGGGTGTTTTCGTTGATATTATGTGTATAAAATAAGGGCATTCTCTTTTTTGTTCGCTTAAGTTTGCAACTCTAAACATTGCAATTAAATGATTTTATCGGATACTCGTATTCTGGAAGAGATTAACAAAGGTACTATTCTTATTAAGCCTTACGACAGGAGCAGGCTTGGTAGTAACAGTTATGATGTACATCTCGGCAAAACCCTGGCAATTTATAAAGATTCCATCCTCGACGCTAAAAAACATAATGAAGTCGTGTATTTTGATATCCCGGAAGAAGGATATGTATTGCAACCCAACCAGCTCTATCTGGGTGTAACCGAAGAATATACCGAAACGCATTCTCACGTTCCTTTCCTGGAAGGGAAATCATCTACGGGCCGTCTGGGTATTGATATACATGCTACCGCAGGCAAGGGCGACGTTGGTTTTTGCGGCCACTGGACGCTTGAGATCAGTTGCAAAATACCTGTCCGCGTTTACTCCGGCATGCCGGTGGGGCAACTTATTTATTTTCCTCTGGAGGGTGATGTATCCATTTCGTACGATAGAAAACAGAACGCTAAGTACAGTTATCAGCCCGATAGGCCTGTGGAGAGTATGATGTGGAAGAATGTATTTTAACCGTGGAGATTTAGAACAAATATTGAATTGACAAAATCGAAGAAAGGCCCATTTCCGGTTTAGCTAATTCACTGCTTTTCGGCCACAAAACAGCCAGGTATAAAACTCCGGGAAATGCTTTCTCCAGGCGGCTTCATTATGTTTGGCCTGCTCATCTACCACCGATTTGATCACAGACTTACTTATCTCTTTTATTTCCTTTTCTATACGCAGCATATCCGGTATCATCGATTCATTCTCATCTCCGCCTGCATAGAAAAACAATCGGCTGTTCATTTTGGAACTTTTTTCCGCCACCAGACTATCAATTCCTTTAGCGGTCCAGAATGCCGGTGAAAAGACTCCAACATTGCCAAATATTTTTGGATAGGTTAAAGCCGCATAAAGGCTAATCAGTCCGCCCATACTGCTGCCTGCAACAGACGTACTTTTCTTTCCTTTCAGGGTTCGAAAATGTTTGTCAATGTATGGCTTAAGCGTCCTCACCAAAAAATCGACATACAAATTTCCTTCGCCCTTGCCAAATTCCATAAACTCCCAGGGGTTGTATTCATTCATACGAAGCGCTGCTCCATTATCAATAGCTACCACTATTGCTTCGTGGCAATATGCGCTCAATGTATCCAGAAATTCATCTACACCCCACTCTCCAGAATAAGAAGTGGCTGCATCAAATACGTTTTGGCCGTCGTGCATATAAATGACCGGGTACTTTTTGGTTGTTGTATTATAATCCTTGGGCAAATAAACCCAAATCCGACGATAGCGATTCAGCTGAGGCATGTAAAAAGCAGTATCCATGATATGCACCTGAGCTGATGAAGTATGGGTTATAATCTTACTTTCGGCGGGGCGGTCATCTGCCCAGGCTCCTATATTCAGATGTACAACCGTATCGCCCGAAACGGTCAGAAGGCGGTTGCCCATCGGTTTAAAATCGGCATGCTCTTCCACCGTCTGCCACGATCCTCTGGTAATTTTATATTCGTAATCGCCGTTTGGAAGTACTTTCGTAAACTGCCTTTTACCATTTACTGTTTTAAATATAGAATTAGAATCAGCGGCATTCCACATATTAAAATTGCCGGCGAGATACAATTTCGCATTTCCTTTTTCGGGCATGGAGTCGATAATAAAGGTTACCTGATGCTGACTCATACCTGTTAGAGAGATAAAGAAGGAAAACGTTACTAAAAGAAATTTCATTTATAATCTTTCAGAAATGATTGAATACGCTGATGAAAGACATTACCCAAGGGAGCATTCGGAAGCCGGAGTTCATTGGATATATATCCCATTTCAGCCAGAAAACACTTTACGCCGGCCGGATTGTTTTCAACAAAGAGTAAATCAATAGCCTCTATTAATTTATACTGAAGCGGCTGCGCTTTATCAAATTCTCCTTTGAGCGCATATCGAATTAAATCAGAAAAATCTTTGGGAAAACAATTTGCAATAACACTAATCACTCCATCCGCACCACATGCAATCAGCGGCAGAGCAATATGATCATCACCACTTACTACCAGGAAATCTTTTGGCCGGTTTTTCAAGATATGCATTCCCTGTACCATGTTGCCACTGGCTTCTTTTATTCCTGCTATTTTTTCTACAGCGTTGGCCAGCCGCAAGGTTGTTTGAGCGGTTATATTGCTCCCGGTCCGGCCCGGCACATTGTACAGAATAACCGGTTTTGGGCTATGCGTACCAATGGCCTTATAATGCTGATAAATACCCTCCTGCGAAGGTTTGTTATAATAAGGACTGACACTTAAAACGGCATCGAACAGATCGATGTCATCCAGAGAATCAATGATATCAGAAGTATTATTTCCACCAATGCCAATCACACACGGAACCCGTTTGTTTATTTTTTCTACCGTAAACCGGCTTATCTGTTTCTTCTCCTGTTTCGAAAGTACAGGTACCTCACCGGTTGTTCCGAGTGAAACAATATATTCTACTCCATTGTTAATATGGAAATTAATGAGTCGTTCAAGTGCCTCATAATCCACATCATGGTTCTTAAAAGGTGTCACGATAGCCACGCCCGTACCTTTTAAGGTCTCTCTAAGTGACATGTTGGTTTATTTTTTAAGTTATTGTGCAACTTCTTCGTAAAAGCCCATTTTGCTGAATTTCTCTATGCGCTCATTGATTCTTTTCTGCGCATCCTTTTTCTTCAGCTTGGCAAGTAACGGCTTAATATACTCTTTAATATTTGATGCAGCCTCATCGTAATCCCAATGTGCTCCGCCCAACGGCTCTTTAATCACACCATCTACCAAACCAAATTCAAGCATATCATCCGAAGTCAGCTTCAACTGCTCGGCAGCCACTTCCTTCTGGGCCCAGCTTCTCCATAAAATAGAACTGCAATTTTCGGGTGAGATAACCGTGTACCATGAGTTTTCAAGCATCAATACTTTGTCCCCTACACCAATGCCCAAGGCACCGCCGCTGGCTCCTTCGCCGATGATGATACAGATAATAGGAACCCGCAATCTGAACATTTCATAGATATTGCGCGCAATAGCTTCTCCTTGTCCACGTTCTTCAGCTTCTATACCGGGGTATGCTCCGGGCGTATCAATAAAAGTAATGATGGGAATATCAAACTTCTCGGCAAGCTTCATCAGCCGCAATGCTTTTCGGTAGCCTTCAGGATTGGCCATGCCGAAGTTCCGCATCTGCCTCATCTTGGTATTCGTTCCCTTTTGCTGACCGATTAACATCACCGTTTCACCATCCAGTTTAGCCAGGCCACCTACCATGGCTTTATCATCGCGTACGTTGCGATCTCCGTGTAGCTCAATGAAATCGGTAAATATTTTATCGATGTATTCAAGCGTATATGGCCTGTCAGGATGCCGGCTTAGCTGAACTTTTTGCCAGGGGGTCAATCCATCTGTTATGTTCTTTCTGTTTTGTAAGATTTTCTTTTCAAGTTTGGCATTGATTTCATCATAATCGTTCGAATTTGTTTTTTCAGCCAGCTTCCGGTTTTCCTCTATCTGTTCGTACAGCTCCTGAATCGGCTTTTCAAAATCCAAAAATTGTCTGATGTGTTGTGTAGCCATTTTTTATTGATTTGATGAATTTTAAAAGGTTTTTCGGGGCGGTAAAGGTAGCGCTTTCTATAATTTAGGCATACAAAAATCAAATGTGCAGCACTTTCATAGATTCAATTTATGAATGGCCATTCAAAATTAAAAAATTTGGGGAGCATTTCTCAAGGCTGTATTTGGAACCTACTAACTTGCCGTGAATAATTCTGAAGGTATTTCTTCTCTAATTTCCAATTGACATATAAGAACATTCACTCCTTGGCGATGGCTTGGAAGAAACCTCGCACCTAATACAATTTATTGTTTCAGTTTTGGATTATTCAAATGGCGCTTCGCATCTCGTTCTGTTTTCTTTGCAAAATTCTCTTCCAGGGCTTTGGTTAGATCAATATTTGTTTGGTTGGCCAAACAAAGCAAAACCCACAAAACATCTGCAAATTCATCCGCAAGATCTCTTCCTTTATCTGATTCCTTAAAAGACTGCTCACCATACATACGCACCATTAGTCGGCTCAGTTCGCCCACCTCTTCTATTAAAATGCCGAGATTGGTCAGCTCACCAAAGTATCTGACTCCCTTTTCCTGAATCCACTGATCTACTCGTTTCTGTGCTTCC
>JBIQMB010000157.1:0-7016 GCA_044463745.1 Chitinophagaceae bacterium
TGTTTAAAAAGACCCTGGAAGGGTCTAATGATAAGCATCCTTTGTCGTAATGTCTGTGAGCCAGAGGACGTGTTGACGTAAAACCTTCAGCGTCCCCTGCCGGAGACACTGCTGAAAAAAAGTTTCCCTTTTGGCCCAGGCCTCCCGGCCTGTGACTTTCCGTTACTCAAAAATGAAAAATGTGGTTGCTTCTGAGTCTTCCTTCTTCCCTTTTTAAACCTCACATACTTTTGGAAAGTTTCGCCTGGTTCCGGCTAAGCGGAAAATAGGAATCAGACTTTCCAAAAGTTTCAGAAAAGAGGTGGTGTTTTCCTTTGAACTTTTGGAAAGTTGCAGTCAGGTCTTAGTTTGTCACCTGCTACCGGGCCCAATTCAGCAAAGCTCAGCAATGCTTTATTTTCTGGTACGGACTCCAGGCCTGTGGCCATGCTTTAAAATAAATATTGTGCCACCTTCAGCGTATTCCTTCTACCTTGATACATCAAAAGAAAACCAATCCCGATCCAGGGCCTCAATCAAAATTTTTTAATGCTTTTTAAAGGAGCTTATCACAATCGCTAAATCCAGTCTGTTTCCGATTTTTCCATGGTTTACTTTATTTTAATAATCCGGAAAAAACATTTGAAAAATTAACACTGTTAAGTATATTTGCACCGTTAATTTATTTCACATGGGTATAGCCGAACGAAAGCAAAGGCATAAGGAAGATCTCCGCCAGCATATTTTGGACGCGGCCAAAAAACTTTTTCTAAAGGAAGGATATCATGGCACTTCCATCCGCAAAATCGCAAAAGCGATTGAATTTAGCCCCACCACGATCTATCTCTATTACAAGGATAAGGCAGAAATTGCCCACGCACTTCATATGGAAGGGTTTAAGATGCTAGGTCACCAGTTCAGCCTGCTTCAGCACATTGATGATCCCTTTGAGCGGCTGAAAGCCATGGGACGTATTTATATTCAATTTTCGCTGGAAAACACCGACTTCTATGAACTTATGTTTGTATTGAAAGAGCCCATGGATCACATTAAGGAAACCGGAAGTGAAGCTTGCTGGAATGAAGGCGATCAGGCATTTAAAGCCTTAATGAGTAATGTGGAAGCTTGTAAAAACGCCGGATATTTTAGTGGGTTGCCGGTTGCCAATATGGCGATGATTGCCTGGAGTACCTTGCATGGCTTATGCACGCTCCACCTGCACGGGCATTTGGAATTCATCAGATCGCAGGATAATGAACTGATGAAAATCGAAGATTTGTTAGATGCAGTTTTCAACACCTTCGTAAAAGTATTGGAACGCCTGAAATAATTTTTTTTCAAAATTTACTTAACACTGTAAAGAATGATAACAGTATTAATAAAGAGATTTTTGTTACCGATTACCGGTTCGCTTTGCGGCCTGATTTTTATCCTTTCTCCCGTCCGGTTATTTGCTCAGCAATCCGTTCTTGATAGGTACATTCATGAGGCTATGGAAAAAAGTCCTCTTTTATACCAGGATTCCCTCAGCCTTCATAAATCAGAAATGTCTGAAAAAATCGCCAAGAGCTATTATATACCAACTTCTGATTTCCAATTCGGATATCAAACTTCTGCCGGAGGAAGAAGCATTGATTTGCCGGTAGGTGACATGCTCAATGGAGTTTATTCTACATTAAATCAGTTGACAGGAACCACGGCATTCCCGCATATCCAAAACGAAAGAATAAACTTCTTTCCACAAAATTTTTATGATGCTAAGATCAGAACCACCGTTCCGGTTTACAATCCGGAGGTACGACCGAATATTGATCTGGCTCAGAAACAGATAAAGGGTTCTCAAATAGGGATACAATTGAAAAAGCGTGATTTGGTAAGCCAGGTTAAAGAGGCATACTATAATTTTCTGATGTCATTATCCGCAGTAGAAGTTTATCGCGATGGACTTAGCCTCGCAAATGAGGGAAAGAGAGTGAATGACCGGTTGTTGCAAAATGGTAAAGGGCTGCCCGCTTATGTTCTCCGTTCAGAAGCGGAAATTGAAAGTATAAAGGCCGAGTTATTCAAGGCTGAAGTTCAGGTTAAAAACGCTGGTGCCTTATTTAATTTCCTAACAAGCCGCAGCGACGGAGAAATGATTGATACATCCTTTGATGAGTCTGCAGCCCTGGCTGCTTGCTATCAGCTTTTGACGACCGATCTCCAAATTGAAAATCGTGAAGAGATCAAAGCCTTTGAAAATGCATCTCAGTTATATCAAAGCGCGATTCAACTCAATAAAAGCAGCGGAAAGCCACGTCTGAACGGCATTCTTGATCTGGGTTCGCAAGCTTCGCGCTGGCAATTCAATGATCAATCACGGTATTTTCTTTTGGCTTTGCAATTAGATATTCCATTGTTTACGGCCTCACGGGTTAAAATGAAGGTGGAACAAAGCCGCCTTGATCTCAGGCAAAATGAAAGCCGGAAAGAATATGCCGGTAAACAATTAAAAATCGCTGCTACCACGGCAATCAACAATTTATCCTCAGCATTAGAAAGCCTGAAAGCACGGGAAAAGCAGATGGATGCTGCGGCTGCTTACAAACGGTTAACCGACAAAGGGTATGCTGAAGGGGTAACTACATTCATTGAAACCATTGATGCACGCACCCAGTGGATGCAGTCGCAGATAGCCTATAAGATTCAAGTGTACCAAACCCTGAAAGCTGCTGCAGCTGTGGAACGCGAGCTTGCTCTATACCCTATTGATTAATCCTTCATTATTTTTTATATGAAATCAAATCACTTCTTAATCCTGTTTTTCACTCTCTATCTTTTTTCCTGCAAAGAGGAAGTAAAAGAAAATCCAATCCCGGATGACATTATACCTGTCAGCGTTATGCAGTTAGAAAAATCATCTACGAAACCTGTCTTACATGTGTCCGGACAGTTCACCACAGAAGATGAGTCTAACCTTTCCTTTAAGAATGGCGGCATCATTCGCGCCATTTATGTCAGGGAAGGCGACGCCGTTAAGAAAGGTCAAATTTTAGCCACCCTGGATATGACCGAGATAGAAACACTGACCAGCCAGGCCGACATTGCACTTTCAAAAGCAGAGAGAGATTATGAACGAGCCACCAATTTGTATCGCGACAGCGTAGCCACCCTGGAGCAAATGCAGAATGCAAAAACTGCGCTGGAGATAGCCAGGCAACAGGTTGCCAATGCAAGGTTTAATAAAGAAACTTCTGTACTCCGCGCCACACGGTCGGGCTATGTACTCAACAGGTTTGCGCAGCCCGGACAAATTACAGGACCCGGAATGCCTGTGCTTCGCATCAATGGCGCTTCAAGTGATAAGTGGGTGTTGAAGGCGGGTGTAAGCGACCGCCAATGGGCGATGATCAAAGAAGGAAATCAAGCAACCATTTCAGCCGATGCCTTTCCGGATGAGGTAATGCAGGGCACGGTTGCTTCCAAATCGCAGGGAACAGATCCGATGTCAGGGACCTTTACGGTGAGTGTATCACTTGATGGGAAAACCCGAACCCACATTGCAGCAGGGTTGTTTGGCAAGGCGCAGATACAGACCACAGCAGAGCAAACCGGCTGGGCCATTCCTTTTAGCGCGCTACTGGATGCAGATAAAAATGAGGGCTATGTGTTTGTTGTAAATGCAGATGGAACAGCCGCCAGAAAAAAGGTAATGATTGACCGGATTGATCAAAACAATGTGATCATCGCTGGTGGATTGGAAGGGATAGATCAGATCATTGTGAAGGGAAGCGCTTATCTCACAGATGGTTCAAAAATAAAAATTGTACCATGAGATTTCATATAACTGATACCACTTACTTGTCTAAAAATCTTCTTCCGTTCTTTAATACCCTTCCATCATGAAAATTACTGAATACGCCATACGGAACAAACAGTTCACACTCATCATCGTACTGATGGTTATTGTAGTGGGCGTGGTCACCCTTCTCAACATGCCACGCTCTGAGGATCCTCAATTTGATGCCCCGATGTTTCCCATCGTGGTTGTATATCCGGGCGCCACTCCTGAGAGTATGGAGGAGCTGGTTGTCAATCCGATTGAGAAAGCAATTTATAGTCTCGAGGACATTAAGAAAGTGCAAAGTTCCATCCGTGATGGATTGGCTGTGATATCCGTTGAATATAATTACAACACCAACATCAATGATAAATATCAGGAGCTGATAAGAGAAACAAATCTATTGAGAGATGAATTGCCGGAAGGCATTGCAAGACTTGAGGTTCAAAAGGCCAGTTCATCGGATGTGAATATTTTGCAGATAGCATTGATATCGGAAAATGCTTCAAGAGATGTGCTTTTCAAAGCGGGTGAAGATTTGCAGAAGGAACTGGAAAAACTATCTCCTTTAAAAAATGTTTCAATTGAAGGGATGGGCAACCGAACCGTCAGGGTGGATCTTAAGCTGGATAAGATGGCCGAATTGCATATCCCTGCCATGCTGGTGGCTCAAATTCTTCAGGGTGAAAACACGAGCATTCCGGGTGGCAACATCCTGGGTGGGAGCCGTTCATTTAATGTTACAACCAACAGTAAATACGCAAATATTGATGAAATAAAAAACACCATCGTTAGTGGTGGCGGTATCAGTGCTGTCCGTTTAAAAGATGTGGCTGATGTATATTATGATTACAGTCCGCAAACGCATATCACGCGGCTCAACGGCCATCGCGGCCTGTTTGTGGTGGCAGCCATGAAGACAGGCGAAAATATTTCAGAGGTTCAAAAGGAGTATAAACCGGTGTTGGCGGCATTTAAGAAATCCCTCCCTGAAAATGTTGATATGCAGGTAAACTTTGATCAGGCTGACAATGTCAATGAGCGACTCAGTAGCCTGGGCAGGGACTTTCTGATTGCGATTAGTCTGGTCTTAATCACCTTGCTACCATTAGGCAACCGTGCGTCGCTGGTAGTGATGATTGCGATCCCACTCTCGGTAGGTATTGGTGTTATCTTACTTAATCTGCTCGGGTACAATTTGAATCAATTAAGCATCGTAGGCCTGGTGGTAGCTTTGGGACTTTTGGTAGATGATAGCATAGTGGTGGTAGAGAATATTGAGAGGTGGATTCGCGAGGGACATTCCCGGCTGGATGCGGTTATCAAAGGAACCAATCAGATAGGCATAGCGGTGCTGGGCTGTACCGCAACATTGATTATCGCTTTTATGCCCCTGGCTTTTATGCCGGAAGCAGCCGGAGATTTTATCCGGAGTATGCCCATAGCCGTGATGGCCACTATTCTGGGCTCTTTGCTGGTGGCACTTACCATCGTTCCCTATTTATCAAGCCTGATTTTAAAACCTTCGAAGGAAGAGCATGGAAATATCTTTTTAAAATATCTTCAGAAAGGAATCCATTCTACGTATGCCGTCTTGCTGGATAAGGCTTTGCGCTATCCGGTGGTCAGTCTTATTATTGCAGGTGTAATATTCGCTGCTTCTTTGTTAATGATTCCTGTGGTTGGAACAAGTCTCTTTCCTGCATCTGAAAAACCGCAGTTTATGGTTGACATTAATATGCCCAATCAGTCTAACATTCATTACAGTGATACCATTGCCAGACAGATTGAAGCACAATTAGCTGCCATGCCGGCAGTGCAATATTATTCTACCAATGTGGGTAAAGGAAATCCGCGCATTTATTATAACGTTATTCCCAAAAATGAGCAATCAGATTATGCTCAGATTTTTGTGCAGTTACAGCCGGATATCAAACCCAATGAGAAAACAAAAATCATAGAAAAACTGCGCAGGCAATGGACACCCTATCCCGGTGCAGAAGTAAAGGTTGTAAATTTTGAGCAGGGCATTCCGCAGATTGCACCGGTGGAAATCCGGTTAACGGGCGATAATTTGGATACGCTGCAAAGCCTGGCAGCCAGAGCGGAGGTTTTATTAAAAGAAACAGAAGGAACCATGTATGTGAATAACCCCCTCAAGCATCAGAAAACAGATATCAGGGTTAACATTGATAAAGCCAAGGCACACAGCATGGGCGTGCCCACACTGAATATCAGTCAAACAGTGAGAATGATTCTGGCGGGGCTGCCTGTAGGCTCTTATACCGATGAAACAAAACATGACAAAGAGTACGAAATTCTTCTTACAAAACCACGTCCAGGATATCCTGAAATGGATGTTTTCAATGGCGTATTTGTCAATGCTTCCGATGGTCGTGCTATACCATTGGGGCAGTTAACCAAAACAGAATTCGGCAGCTCGGAGCAGAGCATCAATCACCTGAATAAAGTGAGAACCGTGTCTGTCAGCTCGTTCGTTAAAGAAGGTTTCCTCAATTCAGATATCATTGATCAGGTTATTCATAAAATGGAAAACTTCAATCTGCCGCAGGGGTACAGCTATCAGATGGGAGGTGAGGTAGAAGGTCGGCAGGAATCATTCAAAGGATTTGGATATACCATATTGGTTACGGTGTTTATGTTCATAGCCGTGCTTGTGTTACAATTCCGTACTTTTAAAAGCACGCTGATTGTGCTTTCTGTAATTCCACTGGGGATAGTAGGTGCGGTTCTGGCTTTATGGGTTACCGGTAACACGCTTTCTTTCGTGGCTACCGTAGGCATTGTAGCGTTGGCGGGTATCGAAGTCAAGAACACGATATTGCTGGTTGACTTTACCAATCAACTTCGGGAAAAAGGAGTGCCGTTAATGGAAGCCATTGAAGAGGCAGGTGAAAAGCGATTTCTACCCATAATCCTCACTACCATGACAGCGATCGGTGGGTTACTACCCATCGCCTGGTCGAGCAATCCGTTGATATCACCTTTGGCCATCGTCATCATCGGCGGGTTGATCAGTTCCACTTTTTTAGCCAGAATTGTTACGCCGGTAATTTATAAATTGATACCGCCGAAGGTAGAGGTGAGGAAAAATGAGATGGAGTGATGGTGCTTTTAATTTGGTGTAAAAGTAGTCAGACCTGGGGCTGTCTAAAAAGCCCCCTTATTAACAAAGTATCCCCGATACTAAAAAAGC
>JBIQMB010000158.1:0-4548 GCA_044463745.1 Chitinophagaceae bacterium
GAGCAGATTGAACGCGCATTAAGAACCATAGAATCGAACCTGGACAGACAGATAAAAAAAGAGATTATCACCGAGCAGGATAAGAAAGATACGCTAACAAGAATAAAAATTGGGAACTATATTCCACGAAATGTAGATGAAGCAGATTTGATTATTGAAGCGGCAACCGAAAATGAGGATTTAAAATTAAAAATATTTCACGAAATGGATGTGGCTGCGCCACCTAATTGTATCCTCGCTTCTAATACATCCTCTATCTCCATTACCAGGATAGCATCATCTACCAAAAGGCCGGGCAAGGTAATCGGTATGCACTTTATGAATCCGGTACCTGTTATGAAACTGGTGGAAATCATCAGCGGATACCACACCGATAAGGAAGTAACACGGCAAATTATTGAGCTATCAAAGCGACTGAATAAGATTCCTTGTGCGGTTAACGACTATCCCGGATTTATAGCAAATCGCATCTTGATGCCGATGATCAATGAAGCCATCTATGCATTGTACGAAGGCGTGGCGGGCGTAGAGGAAATTGATACGATCATGAAGCTCGGTATGGCACATCCGATGGGGCCGCTTCAATTAGCTGATTTTATCGGGCTCGACGTTTGCCAATCTATAATGAATGTGATGTACGAAGGATTCCGTAATCAGAAATATGCACCTTGTCCGCTTTTAAATAATATGGTTACTGCAGGTTGTCTAGGAAAGAAATCAGGGGAGGGCTTTTATAAATATTCCGATGGCAGCAAAGATTTGATAGTCAGCGATCAGTTTGCTTAAGCTTCGTTCACGGTTACGTGATTAATCTGCCGCAGCCTTTCCATGATCTGTTCTGCATCTGTAGCCGGTATTCCGGCCTGGACGTGGCAAAACAATTGTAAGTCCTGATGATAAACTTCAGAGTCAGATTGTTTAAGGATTTGCAGCACCTCATGTAATTCAGGGTAATGACATTCGATAAAGACGGTATTGAGTATGTGCTTTTCAATAATCGGTGTACATTGCAGAACAAGAGAAGCTGCAGTTTTGTAAGCCGTTGTAAGCCGTGGTATGCCTAACAGAATTCCTCCAAAATATCTTACAACTATTATCAGCGTATTGGTTAGGTTTTTTGCATCAATCTGGCCAAGGATAGGGCGGCCTGCTGTACCTGAGGGTTCGCGATCATCACTTGACCTGAAGTTGTCGCCATCCATTCCAATGCGGTAAGCAAAGCAATGGTGATTGGCTTTGGGATGCAGCTTTTTTAATTCATTTAATTTCTCTTTAAAATCCTCGACCGACTTTAACGGAAAAGCGTAAGCCAGGAATTTGCTCTCCATAATTTTATACTCCGCAAAACCATCCTGTTCTATTGTGTAATATTTTTCCATAAGTCTGTGTAATGGCCTGAAGTTGCAAATATAGTGATTCGTTTTACTGTATTTCGTTTGGAATTGGCTTAGAATCGATGTAATTTGTTTACCATTCTCAATTTCCTTGATTCATAAAAATTAAAAGTATCTTTTAGCTTATTTTCGCAGCCCACACTTTTTAGTTAACATCAGAAATCTGATTACCTGATTTCTGTAAATCAAGAATATGCGGTTTGAAAATACATTGGAATTTGCGCAGCAAGCGGATAAAGAAGATAAACTCTCTAAATACCGGAATGAATTTTACATTCCTGTACTAAGGGACAAGGAAGTGATTTACTTTGCCGGCAATGGATTGGGGTTACAGCCTAAGGGCGTGCAAGACTTCGTATTAAACGACCTGGAAGACTGGGCCAGTTTTGGCTCTGCCGGCTATACTACCGGCAGAAATCCATGGATGAATTTTCATAAAAAATTTCCGCATTTGCTTGCTGATATCCTGGGTGCAGAAGAAGAGGAAATAGTGGTTATGGATCAGCTTACGGCTAATCTGCATATTCTGCTGTCAACTTTTTACCAACCAAAAGGTAGGCGAAAAAAGATACTTTATGAAGCCGGAGCCTTTTCGTCAGATGTGTATGTTATGAAATCTCAAATGCAAATCAGAGGGATTGATCCGGATGAACATTTGATAAAAGTGGAGCCGCGCCAGGGTGAATTAACCATTCGAAACGAAGACATTCTTCAGGCCATCAGAGAGGCGGGCGAAGAATTGGCTCTTGTGTTTATCGGTGGTGTACATTACCTGACCGGGCAAGTGTTTTTTATGAAATCCATTACCAAGGCGGCACATGAGGTTGGTGCGCTTTGTGGCTTTGATCTGGCGCATGCGGTGGGCAATGTAGAGCTTCAATTAAATGAATGGGAGGTTGATTTTGCTGCATGGTGTTCGTATAAATATCTCAATTCGGGTCCCGGTGGCATAGGGGGAATTTTTATTCATAAAAATCATGCATCAAACACCACACTTCCCCGTTTGCAGGGATGGTGGGGATCAAGGGAGGATGTACGCTTCAGGATGGACGAAACGTTTACGCCCGAACCTTCGGCCATGGGTTGGCAACTCAGCATGGCTCCGGTGTTGAGCATGTCGGTTCATTTTGCCGCATTGGAATTATTTGAAAAAGCGGGATTCAAAAACCTTTTGGAAAAAGCCGGAAATCTTTCGTCTTATCTCATTTTTATTTTACGAAACCTACAGGCACTCAGTCCTGAAAATACTTTTGAAATCGTAACACCCATGGCGCCGGCTCAGCATGGATGCCAGATTACCCTTAAGATGGGCCCTAAAGGAAAACATCAGTACGACGTTCTTCGTAATAATGGAGTTATGGTGTCGTGGTGGGAGCCCAATTATATACGCATAGCACCGGTACCACTTTACAATTCTTTTGAAGATGTTTTTTATTTTGGAAAGATTTTGGAGCATGCCATCCACATGGGATAGATTTATTCTCCTTCCATTATTTTATTGTTGTATTCAGAAATATAATCGGCACAGCCATGGTAGGTGTCTTCCTTGCCGTAGCGCGTTAATGATACCTGAGTCGTAAATTTTTTCTTGAAGCCCGACATGTTATCCACGCATGGGGAATTGATAAAAAGCACATTCATCCGGCCATCTGGAACCGTCATTGAATAGCGGAGTGAGTCAGCATCGTTTATCTCCGGTTGAGGTAGTGGAGCACTGAATTCTGAACCGCCGAGAGCATTAAAGAAAACGGAATCGGATCTTACTTCTACCATCCAAAACGGTTCGTTGCCTGTAGCGCGAATGCCTTCCTCTTTAAACATGATTACCTTATCTGATTGTGCAGATGTAGTCTCTGTATTTATGGAGTCATTTTCAATACCCGAAGACATTAAGCTGGTTTTTTGATCCTGCTGCTGACTCGTGCAGCTTACAAGTGCAATCAAAATCACCGGAATGTATAATAAGCGCATGAATTATATTAATTAGAAGTTTTAAGGAATTTCATATTTGGGATACCGGCAGCCATAAAAGTCAATGTGTCGCCGGATACCGAATATGCATCAACGCGTTGAAATTGCTCCATAAATGCCTGCTCTCCCTCTCCCGGACAAGCCTTAAGTGTGGCAGCACCGGGCTTGAATAATTTTTCACCTTTTTTATGATTAAATGTTGCGTTAAACGCATTGCAACTTGTATTTCCCGTAAGATCGCCACTGCCGGCTTGCAAAGTGATGGACGGCTTATTATCCGGATATAATCCTTGAAATGCAATCCTCCTTCCGGTGATGTAAAATAATTCCCACGTTCCGGCCATTTCATCGGGTACTGCATTACTTTCCTCAAACCGGGCTACCTCTTCTTTATTATTCATTAAAACCAAAACCTGTCCGTCAAATTTGTACCCATTAACTTCACCAAGTGCCTTTAAAAAGGCTGTTTCCAGTTGATTAGATTTATCATCGCAAAACATTTTTGTGCTTCCCATTTGGGAAAGGTTTAAAGTTTTACCACTTACTTTGAAACTGCCAAAAAACCGGTTGCAGGCTGCACTTCCACTTATCCTTGATTCGTTTTCATTGAATTCAATATAAACCGGACGTAAATACTTTTCGGTTATTTCCTCACCGTTCAAAACTTTTAAATCCCATTTTTGGTAGAGTGATGGATTCATGGTTGTCGTTTTTTGGCTTGTGCTGCAAGCTGCCAATGAAATGACAGCGATTAAAGCAAATATTAATTTATTCATATTGTGTAATTGTGTGCATTAGATGCAAATGTCTGACCGAAGTTTATATTTGAACTTCACATTATAAAAGTTTTCACATATTGTGAATGGTGGCAAAATTATAAAATGCCTAGTTGGTAGGTTTATTGCATTAAAGATCGTTTGGCAGTAAAGCCACTTTTTTAGTAATGGATCAGGAGACCTGCGCCAGAAGAATACAAGATGATAATTTTCAGAATGATGAAGATTTATGAATGCTATATAACCATCAGGGATGATAGCAAAAGTTCCTTCTTTTAGTAACGATTAGTCACAGGTCTGGAGACCTGCGCCAGAAGAGGGCAAAATTATAAAATGCCTAGTTGGTAGGTTGATTGCATTAAAGATCGTTTGGCAGTAAAGCCACTTTTTTAGTAATGGATCAGGAG
>JBIQMB010000158.1:4648-7015 GCA_044463745.1 Chitinophagaceae bacterium
AAGTTCCTTCTTTTAGTAACGATTAGTCACAGGTCTGGAGACCTGCGCCAGAAGAAAAATGAC
The DNA here is from genome assembly GCA_044463745.1 of Chitinophagaceae bacterium. Taxonomy (GTDB): domain Bacteria; phylum Bacteroidota; class Bacteroidia; order Chitinophagales; family Chitinophagaceae; genus Ginsengibacter. The sequence continues at coordinate 4,712 of JBIQMB010000158.1, forward strand.
CGGTGGTCAGGTTAACTCATTAAAGATCGTTTGGCAGTAAAGACCCCTTTTTTTATGGAAGCTCAGGCATATTTCTTTTAGTAATGCTCAGTCACAGGTCAGGAGACCTGCGCCAGTGGATGGTAGTCGGGAAACCTGCGCAAATTGCAACTGAACTTAATCCACATCCGCTTCTACAAAAAGCTGGTCACAGACCATACCGCTGAGATCCATCTTTTTAGCTCCCACCATCAACACCATACTGCCATCAAAAGGTTCTTTTTTGACAACCTTTATTTTAATACCAAGGCTGATATTTTTGCTGTTTAAGAATTTAAGGAATTCATCAGCAGATTGTGCAAGTCCGGTTAAGATAACTGTTCGGCCTTCTTCTATGTCAGACAGTGCATTTCTTTTTACCGGCTTCATATTTCCCTGTTTATCAGGGATGGGGGAGCCATGCGGATCTGATGAAGGATAGCCCAACATTTCATCCATCTTTTGAAAAAACAACGGTGATTTTATATGCTCAATCTGTTCGGCTATTTCGTGAACCTCTTCCCAGCCAAAATTCATAACCTCCACCAAAAACATTTCGGTAAGCCGATGTTTCCGGATGATGAGGCCGGCCTCTTTTTTCCCTTTTTCCGTCAGGCTGACCGGTTTATATTTTTCATAATTCACAAGCTTTTCATCGGCCAGTTTCTGCACCATACTCGTTACCGTAGGCATCTTGAGGTTTAGATGTACAGATAATTCATTGATCGTTACCTCTCCCTTTCCACCCATAAGATGGAATAGTGCCTTGAGATAATTCTCCTTGGTGTGCGATTTGATTTTGCCTTTTGACATGAACAACAAAATTGAGTTATTTTTTTTAATAAGTAAAAAATAAAAGTTAGATGAACCTAATTCTGTACATTTGTAAACAAAACAATTATCGTGAATCAGAACATGGAGTCGCTTAGTGAGGTACACGGCACGGTTAAAACCCATAAGAAGGGGTTTAGGCGGATACTTGCTTTTTTAGGACCGGCCTACCTGGTGAGTGTAGGTTATATGGATCCGGGCAACTGGGCTACCGACATTGCAGGAGGTTCACAGTTCGGATACAAATTGATCTGGGTTTTGCTGATGTCGAATCTGATGGCCATTTTGCTTCAGTCATTAAGCGCCCGCCTGGGTATTGTGGCCGGAATGGATCTGGCGCAGGCAAACCGTCATACTTATCCGCATTGGGCCAATGTGCCGCTGTGGATACTGGCTGAGATAGCTATTGCAGCTTGCGACCTGGCCGAAATTATCGGCATGGCTATCGGATTGAACCTTGTTTTCGGACTTCCGCTGGTTTGGGGAATTTGTATTACCGCGCTGGATACGATTTTATTTTTGTTTTTGTTGCATAAAGGAATCCGGGTAATGGAAGCGTTTATCATAACCCTTGTCGGTATTATTGGCGTCAGTTTTTTGGTAGAAATGTTTATCGTTTCTCCGGTTTATGGAGATGTGATCAAAGGGCTGGTGCCAACCAAGCTGGAAGGTAATGCATTGTATATTGCTATAGGGATTATTGGTGCCACCGTCATGCCACACAATCTTTATCTTCATTCATCCCTGGTTCAGACACGAAAAATAAAAAGAACAAAATCCGGCTTAAAAAAAGCGATCCGGTTCAATTTGCTCGATACGACGATAGCGTTAAATCTTGCTTTTTTTGTGAACGCTGCTATTTTGGTTTTAGCAGCAGCAGCCTTTTACTCGCGGGGATACTTTCAGGTTGCCGAGATTCAGGATGCATCCGTTTTATTAGAAGAGTTGTTTGGTAAGACAGCGCCTCTTTTCTTCGGACTGGCATTGATTGCTGCCGGCCAAAGCTCAACGGTTACTGGTACCCTTGCCGGGCAAATTGTGATGGAGGGCCATTTGAATTTACGGATCCAACCCTGGCTTCGGCGCCTTCTAACCAGGCTCATCGCCATTGTTCCGGCACTGATTACCATAATTTATTTTGGAGAAAGAGCTCTGGGTGAACTTCTGGTTTTAAGTCAGGTGGTTTTAAGTTTGCAATTGGGATTTGCCGTCATTCCTTTGATTCATTTTACAAGTAGTAAAAAATTGATGGGCGACCTGGCTATTACTGTATGGACGAAGTCTCTTGCATGGATTTGTGCGGTTATTATATTGTACCTCAATATTAGATTGGTTTTGCAGGAGATCGCAACATGGAGGTTAGAAAATGAAGTTTCCACATGGGTGATATATGGTATCATTGTTCCGGTTATTTTTTTATTGATAGGTCTTCTGCTATATGTTTTGATTCATCCC
>JBIQMB010000159.1:0-7009 GCA_044463745.1 Chitinophagaceae bacterium
TCCAATTCCACCTTCACATTCATTTTCCCGAATTCTTCCCTCAAGGCTACTCCCCTGTTGCTTTCCTTATGCAACAATCTGTCAACGCCTTTTATCCTTGAAACTCCTTTGCAATTTGCCGCAAGGGCTACCAGGGGAGGAAAGAGATCAGGACATTGCGTGGCATCAAATTCGAACCCCAATAACTGTTTACTGCTATCAATCTTTATCCCTTCTATTTGAATCTCCATATTCGCACCGGAACTTTTCAAAGCTTCCAAAATCCGCTTATCGCCTTGTGCAGATTGTAAGTCCATACCTGCGAGGTTTATGCTACCCGACACCGCTGCAGCTACCAGTAGGAAGGCTGCATTACTCCAGTCCCCTTCAACATGATAACGAATGGGCAACTCCGGTTTGTTTTCCACAGGTTGAATATGAAAAACCTCGTAGTTGTCGTGCTCCGCTTTAAATCCGAACGCTTTTAGAACCGACAAGGTGAGGTCTATATACGGACGGCTGGTCAGGTTTCTGACAGTTATTGAAACGGGAGCAGTAGCCGCTCTGCAATAGGCAAACAGCATTCCGGTCAGAAACTGCGAGCTCAATCCTCCTTCTACTTCAATATTGCGCGGGTGCATCGGACCGGTGATGGTGATGGGCACCTTACCATTATTACTAAAAACACGAACTCCCAATGCGGGCAAGTGATGATCTAAAAAATCCATCGGCCGGGTAACCAGGCTCCCTTTCCCCACAAGGGTTATATCAAAATCAAACAGAGATGTTATGGGTGCAAACATTCGCATGCTCAAACCACTTTCACCACAATTGACCGTCAAATGTTTTTGCGGATCTTCACTCTTAAAAATATCAGCAGATGAGGTTATCCTCATTTCTTTACCAAGATGATTAACACGAGCACCAAGTGTCTGAATAATATCAAGTGCAGCCAGTTCGTCATTACTTTTTCCTGCACCGGTGATAATGGTCTCTCCGTCTGTCAACAATGCGGCTGCTAATGCTCTCTGTGTACAACTTTTAGATGCAGGCGCATCAATGGCTCCGTCAACCGAAGACGGATAAACTTTTACCAACATTTCTTTTCAAAAAAAAATTAAATTTCATAAAATAGCTCCTTCAACTCACTGAGCGGAAGCTTCTTAACCATACCTTTTCCAATATCCTCCAACAGGATAAAATGTAAATATTCACCCGACTTTTTCTTATCGTGCAGCAAGATGTTCCATGCGTCATTTTTGTTGAATACGGCATTGACGGGAAGATGATATTTTTCAATCAAATGAAGAACTTCATCGGATTTTTCAGGCGAAAAACCGGCAAGTCTTTGCGAAATCAAACAAGCATATTTCATCCCCACGCTGATGGCCAGGCCATGCGGCAAGGCAGTTATCTTTTCGATTGCATGACCAATGGTGTGACCAAAATTCAATAACCTTCGCTGGCCGCTCTCGCGCTCATCACCGGAAGCAACACTGTATTTCAATTCAACATTTCGCCTGATCAGATCGCCCAAAACATTATAATCGGCCCTAAAATCATCCAGTGAATTATTCATCAAAAACTGAAACATTTCGGCGTCGCGAATGCAGGCATGCTTGATGATCTCAGCAAATCCGCTTACCCATTCCAAATCCGGAAGTGTTTTCAAAAACGAAAAATCGTAAAACAAATATTCAGGTTGCCTGACCGTACCTATCTGATTTTTGTAATCTCCGGCATTGACCCCATTTTTACCTCCCACAGCCGCATCTACCATCGCCAGAATAGAAGAGGGAACAAAGGCGAAACGGACACCTCGTAGATAAACCGAAGCCAAAAAACCAGTAACATCCGTTACGATTCCTCCGCCAACACCAACGATGAAGACATCTCTGTCTGCTTCCTTCAGTAATAATTCGTCGATGGCACTATTAACCGTATCTGTGTTTTTATTTCCTTCGCCCGCCGGTAAAATAATGGTAGATTCGAACGGAAAATGGTCAGGATATTTTTTAAAAATGTTCTCATCAGTGATCCAGATAATTCTTTCCGCATCTATTTGTTTTTCTATCTCCGCAAAAGGGATGTTGTAAAAACATTTCACAACGCCATTTGAGAAATTGAGATCGGAAGATGGCCAACGGTTACTCATTCATTACTTTGTTTTGGTGGTTAATGCTTTCCATGTGGATCGCATCCAGGTATTTGGTGATGAAGTCTTTGCTCAGGTTATGCTTTTCTCCTTTTACGAAAGCTTTGGCAAGAATTTCATTCCAACGGTTGGTTTGCAAGATAGTGATCTTATTTTCTTTTTTAAACAATCCGATCTTATCGGCAATCTTCATTCGCTGGCCAATGAGCGATAACAGTTCATCGTCGATCTGGTTAATCTGTTCACGAAGCTTAGCCAATGCGTTCAAAAATTCTTTCTCATGCGTCGTTTCGTCTCTCCAGATCAGGCTGGCAAGCATTTCGCTCAGTACAGCAGGTGTAATTTGCTGTTTGGCGTCACTCCACGCATGATCAGGATCCATGTGAGATTCAATCATTAATCCGCCGAAACCCAGGTCAATACTTTCTTGTGCTATACCTTGCAACCCGGTGCGGTTACCACATATGTGCGAAGGATCGCAAACAAGCAGCATATCGGGGAATCTTCTTTTCATTTCAATAGGCAGATGCCACATGGGTGCGTTGCGGAATTCGGTATTTCCGTAGTTTGAGAAGCCGCGATGAATCATGCCTACATGTTTAACACCGGCTTTTAACAAGCGCTCAATTCCGCCACTCCACAATTCGATATCAGGATTAATCGGATTTTTGATCAGTACGGGTACATCTGTTCCACGCAGCGCATCGGCTACTTCCTGTACACTAAACGGATTAACGGTTGTACGTGCACCCACCCACAATAAATCCATTTCAAATTGCAGTGCATTTTCTACGTGTCTGGCTGTTGCTACTTCCACCGCAATCGGAAGCCCGGTCTCCTTGCGTGCACTCACCAACCATGGCAGGCCCTTAACGCCTATACCTTCAAACATTCCCGGCTTGGTGCGTGGCTTCCAGATACCGGCTCTCAGCACATCCACTTTACCGGTGGCGGCCAGTTCTATCGCCGTCTGCACTACCTGGCTCTCGGTTTCGGCGCTGCACGGTCCGCTGATGATTAGTGGCCGTTTATTCCATTTTTCCATAATCGAAGATTTCATTGTTTTTGTTTCGGTTTCCATTGTCATGTTTCCAAATTTAGTGTATGATCTTTTTAATTTTATTGGCATTTTCCATTAAAGTACGCATATATTCATAGTTGTCTTTTTCAAAACAACTCCTGAATTTTTTTAATTGAGAAATGTGCTCGTTCAGCACATCCAAAACGTTCTCCCTGTTTTGCATAAAGATGGGCAACCACATGTCAGGACTGCTTTTGGCCAGCCTTACCGTACTTTCAAACCCACCGCTCGCCATATCAAAAATGGCATCCTCTTCTTTCTCTTTTTCCAGAACTGTATTAGCTAATGCAAAAGAAGTGATGTGCGAAATGTGGCTGACATAAGCGGCGTGGATATCATGCGCCCCTGCGTTCATATACACAATTTTCATTTTTAGCAAATCATATACACGTTCGGTAAGATGGAGCGCATCTTCATCCGATTTTTCTCTTTCACAAATAACCGTAGTCTTTTCAGCAAACCCATTATCAACAGCGGCCATCGGACCGCTATACTCCGTACCCCACATGGGATGGGTAGCTACAAAACGCCCCCTCTTGGGATGATCCTTTACAAGGCAACATAATGATTCCTTGGTGGATCCCACATCAAAAACCACCTGCTTTTCTACCCGATCTAAAATGTCTGAAATCATTTTTTCTACCCCATCCACAGGTATGGAAAGAATAATCAGATCCGCCTTATCCACTGCCTCGTGAAGCGGAAGAATTTCATCCACTATATGTCGTTCAACCGCCTTGGCTGCCGATTCAACATTTTTTTCCACCCCGATAAAATAATCAGCAAATCCCTCCTTTCTCAGACTCAACGCTATGGAGCCTCCGATTAATCCGGTACCTACAATTGCGACTTTCATGCTACGTTAATTATCTTTTCTCTTATTCTTGTTATTGCTTTTAGAATTGTTTCTTCATTTGCGCACAAACTAATGCGTATGTATGAATCACCTGACTGTCCGAAAATACCCCCGGGGGTCAAAAATACGTGAGCTTCTTCCAGAATTTTATCACTCAGCGCATAACCTGAAGCAAATGCAGCCGGCACCTTAGCCCATACAAAAAGTCCTGACTGGTCTTTTGTAAAAGTTGCATTCAATAGTTCTAATAATTTGTAAGCCAGTTCTCTCCTTGCCCGGTAAACCTTGTTCACATCATCATACCATTCCTGGTCAAGCGATAATGCTTTAGCCGCTGCCAACTGCAGGGGTAGAAACATACCGCTGTCCATCTGGCTTTTAAACCTCATGATTTCATTGATCCTTTGTGCAGCAGCCATGATGAAACCCACCCGCCAGCCGGCCATATTATGACTCTTGCTTAATGAGTTTAACTCAATGACCACATCCTTGGCTCCTTCTACAGCAAGCATACTCAATGGGTTGTCGTTCAGTATAAAACTGTAGGGATTATCATGGCAGATAAGTATCTCATTTTTCCTGGCAAATGCCACCAGCTTTTCAAACAACTCTTTTTCGGGCGCTTTACCGGTGGGCATTTGGGGATAATTTACAAACATGAGCCTGACCCGTGAAAGATCGCGCGATTCCAACTCCGCAAAATCGGGGTACCAATCATTTTCTTCTTTTAGCTGATAGGTTTTCACCACAGCACCACTAATGGTAGCAGCACTCTTGTAGGTGGGGTAACCGGGATCGGGTATCAGTACCTCATCACCCGGATTAACGTAGGTCATACAAATATGCATGATCCCTTCTTTGCTTCCCATCAAGGGGATCACCTCACTATTGGCATCGATTTCTACACTGTAATATTTCTGATACCAGTTGGCCGCTGCCTCTCTTAATTTAATGTGCCCTTTATAATTCTGATGTCCATGCTGCTGCGGATTAAGACTTTCTTCGTACAAGGTTTTAATAACATCCGGATGGGGTGGCCTGTCGGGACTTCCTATTCCCAGGTTGATAACCTCTTTACCCTGCTTATTCATTTCATCAATCTGCCGTAGCTTTTTGGCAAAATAATACTCTTGCACATCCTGTATCCGACCCGCCAGAGGAAAGGATAAAACTTTTTTATTTTCTTGAACTGTAGTCATTTTTGTTTTTATAAAGCTGCTGTTTTTCCATTTTTATATATACCGTAAACCTGTATGCCTGCGGTGTACGGACGAATTAGCTCCAATGATTTTTCCCATTGCTGAATGTCTGCAAATTCGCAATCCGCATGAAACTGATATTTCCAGTCGCTGCCGGGCATGGGAAATGACTGAAGTTTACTCAGGTTTATTCCACAATCAGCGATGCGCGCCAGAACCCTTGCCAGGCTTCCTTTTGAATGATCCGTGTGAAAGACCATACTCGCTTTGTCGGGCTCTTCCTGGTGGTTATCAATTTTATTCAAAACCCAAAAACGGGTATAATTATTCTTTTCTGTCTGAATATTCGGCACCAGAATATCGAGATGAAACATTTGCGCTGCAAACGCTCCGGCAATAGCAGCGATGCGCTTGGAATGTGTTTTATGAACCATGGCTGCACTGAGTGCCGTATCTTCCGTTTCTACGATCCGCCACGGATATTTCTCTAAGAAATCGCCGGCCTGCAAAAGAGCCATTGGATGTGAGTGCACCTCATAAATATCCTCAAGTTTGACGCCCGGGTTCACCAGCAGGTTCTGATCTATCTGTAAATACACTTCGCCTACAATATGGAGATCGGCCTTAGCTATAAGGTTATAATTGGGTAAAATACTTCCGGCAATGGAATTCTCAATGGCCATCACGCCACCAAAGCAATCCTGGTCATCTTTGATGGCGTGGATGACGCTTCTGAAGTTGGGGCAGCATATCAGTTCGATATCTTCTCCGAAGTGCTGCGTGGCAGCCGACTGGTGGAAACTTCCTTCGTAACCCTGGATGGCAATTCTTTTTTTCATCTTAGATAAAAAAAATCCCGGCCTTTTGAGCCGGGATACTATTTGTTGTTAAGTTAAATCATGTTATCCTACAACAAGGGCATCCCGGCTGTTACTAAAGTAAAAGCTAAAATAAAACCAGTTGTATGCCTTTGTCGTTATCATTTACGGGAGCAAAAGTAAATGTCATGTTTTAATTTTCAAAATATTTTTTTCCGCATTCTTCCAGCCTGTCTTTGATTTATTGTAAAATGGCAGGCTTTTCTTTTTTGCCTCCCTCTTTTCTCCTTCTTATTTCCAGTGTTCCTCTCTTATATCAATTTTTAATATCGCTTGCTGCAAGGGTCAACTTCTCTTATTAAGGAGCTTGCACCGATCGTTCCTACCCTCAAAAAAAGCCACCCTAATAATAGAGTGGCTTTTAGACTGCCTTTCAAAAAAATAACTTTTGAAAGTTATATAAAATTATTCGCCGGCAGGTGCAGGAGTGTTAGCTGAATCCGGAGTTGCAGCAGGAGCAATAGAATCAGGAGTTGCAGCCGGAGTGTCAGTAGCTGGAGTTTCAGCCGGGGTAACTTCTTCAGTGTTTGTGTTGCTTTCAGTTGATGCAGAGTCTCCGCAAGAAAAAAGGAAAGCAGAAATTGCTAATACAGCAAAGATCTTTTTCATGTTTCTAAAATTTTAATGATTTTGAGTTATATAAACTTTATACCCGGAATAAAAAAAGGTAACCCTTAGGTGAAATAATATTTTCGAAAGGCATATCTCTTTATGAAATCGTTAACAATATCGACATATTTTCAAGGCAAAACAGGAAAATGACGCTATTGGATCAAAAGGCACCGCGATCGGTCCGGACAGAAAAAACCGGCCAATCCTTGTGAGTGATTGGCCGGTTACAAATTCTTTGATGAAGTATTA
>JBIQMB010000160.1:0-6999 GCA_044463745.1 Chitinophagaceae bacterium
AATTCCCGGATAAGGTTATTACATTACGAATGATTTTATCTCATACATCATCTATCAATGACAGTCAGGGGTATTTTACACTTGATGTGATCGATCCGTCAAAGAATGCTGATTGGGGTAAGTGCTACAGTGATTATGCGCCGGGCGAGGGTTACAAATATTGTAATCTGAATTTCAATCTGGCAGGCACTATTCTGGAGCGAATTTCGGGCGAGCGTTTTGATCATTATGTTGTAAACCATGTTTTAAAACCCTTAAATATTTATGGTGGATACAATGTAGATGAGCTGGATCAATCTCGTTTTGCCAATCTTTACGTTTATAATAAAGACTCTGGCCGGTTTATTCATTCACCATCGGCTTATGCTTCGAGAAAAGATGTGATTGATAATTATGTTATGGGATACAGCACTCCCGTGTTTTCCCCCACGGGAGGACTGAAAATATCTGCACCTGATCTGGCCCGCTACATGATGATGCACATGAATGGTGGAAAGTTGGATGGTGTACGAATTATTTCGTCTAAGAGTGAAAAAGAGATGAGGAAGCCGCTGTCATCAGATGAAAATTATGGATTGGCATTACATACCACCGAAAAACTTATTCCCGGTGAATCCATGATTGGACATACAGGCTCAGCTTATGGCCTTTTCAGTTCCATGTTTTTTGAACCCAAAAAGAAATTCGGTATCGTAGTTATTTGCAACGGTTGTGAAGAAACTTATACCGTAGGGTTTATCACTACCACGCGGGATGTGGTTAATGCACTTTACGAAAATGTGATCAGAAGTGAGCAGAATACTTTGCGGTGATGGGTTAAATAATTTCAGCTAAGCACCTATCTCTGTAAGAAACTGTCGTTGGTAAACACTCGGTGAACTTCCGATAACCGTTTTAAAAACCCGGTTGAAATTGGTGACGCTGTTAAAGCCGCATTCGTAGGCAATATTTGAAATCTGCGCTTCTTCTTTTTCGGCAATTAGTTTTTTACAGGCTTCATTCACTCTCAGTTCGTTAAGAAAAGAAACGAATGTTTTACCCGTATGTTTCTTAAAATACCTGCAAAAAGCCGGTGGTGTGAAGTGGGCCCGATCGGCTACTTCTTCTAAGGTGATATTGTTTTCGTAATTCTTGAGTATATAATCGTATATGACCTGTATCCGTTGGACTTTTTCTTCAGGGTAAGGGTTGGTGTTTTTCTTTGTCGATAGGGGCTCAAGTTGGCTTCTCATGTTAAAGAGGTCGTGAATCAGTGACAAAAACTTAGATAATTGATCGGCTCCTTTTGAATCCTGAATGACCAATAACTTTTTAGAAATATTGTTTTTTTCTTTTTCCGGGATCTTGAATCCGCCCAGGCTTTCTCTCAGAAAAGCCGATGTGGCTCCCATCTCAGGCAGGCTAAAAAGTGGAGCAAGCAATTCATTCGGATTAAAAAATAAACCAAGACCGCGAATTGGCCGCTTGTTTTCTCCAGCAAAATATTCTGTGTCGGTTTTAAAAACATGGGGCTGATTTGCACCCAACAAATACATATCACCACTTTTGAAACGATAAATATTATGATCTGCGATGAGTGTTCCACGGCCATCAATGATCCACATTAATTGATATTCTTTGTGCCGGTGAAGGTGGGGATAAAAATGTGCGCCGGTATATTCTTCAAAAATAATAGACCGTTCGTGAGCAACAGGTATAGTAAAGGGAATGGGTTCCATACAATTTCATTTTTAATGTTTTAAAAAATCCTTCCCGCCTAAGAACGGGAAGGAAATATTCATTATCTTTTAATTATCACATCCAACCGGCATACCGCCTTCTGTCCTGCATCGCGAAGCATACATGTTTAACTTTCTAATACACCGGTGTCGGCAGGTTCGAAAGTGGGAAGTTTTGGACGGCTCTTTATTCCATCATCGATGATCTTTTGTATGCGTGTCCTTTCTTCTGCATCCAATGGCATACGTGGTAAACGAACATGGGGTGTACTAATGCCTTCAGCAGTAGCTGCCAGTTTAATATACTGGACCAGTTTCGGATGAATATCCAATTCGAGCAATGGCATAAACCAGCGATAAATTTCCAATGCTTCATGAATCCTGCCTTCTTCAGCCAACCGATAAATAGCGACCGTTTCACGCGGAAAAGCATTGACCAGTCCGGCAACCGAACCATGTCCTCCCATCAATTGAGTTTCAAGCGCAATGGTGTCTACTCCACCTAAAATCTTGAACCTATCCCCAAATCGGTTAATCATTCGGGTAACATTGGTCAGGTCGCGGGTCGATTCCTTTACAGCCTGGATTGTTTCGTATTTTTCCAATTCCTCAAACATTGGAACTGTAACATGGATTCTGTAATCGACCGGATTATTATAAATTAATATGGGCAGTGAAGTGGCAGAAGCCACGGCAGCAAAATAATTGACTACTTCCTTGTCAGATGCTTTGTATAATAAGGGTGGAAGCAGCATAAGTCCGTCCAGTCCTTTGTTCTCTGCTCGTCGGGCAAATTTTATAGCATTTCTGGTAGAGGATTCGGCCAGATTTACCAAGACCGGTACATTTGGAAAATGTTTTTTTGCGCTTTGGGCCAAATCAAAAATTTCATCATCGTCCAGCGTACTCGCTTCGCCCAATGAACCACCAATAATTACTCCTTTGATGCCTGCATCAACCTGTGCTTGCATGTTTTTGATAAACATGTCGAAATCGATTTCGTCATTCTCTTTGAAAGGTGTTAGAAGGGCGGGGTATATTCCATGCCACATTCCTTCGTTTTTTGCCATATTATTTATTGATTTAAAAAAAATAAACTAAGAAAAGAGCAAATGTTTTACTTCATTTGAGTTAAGCAAAATTATAATCACTTAAGGGTGTTTCGTTTACATTAATTGACTAACACTTCTTATTTTTTAACCAAGATACGAATAATAAGCCGGCATTTGAATCAAAATATAAACTGCTCTGATTTCGAACTCGGTTACGCTCAAATTGACCAATTTAATAACAGAAATCTATACATAGAATATAAGTTTAAACCTTATTTTTACCTGATGAAGAATCTCTTTCCTTCGCATGATGAGTTCATTAGGAGCATCCTTTCCGATAAAAATCTTGCCATTGATTATATTAAAAATGCGTTGCCGGAAAGCATAGTTGGAAAGTTAGATTTTTCAACGCTCGAGCAATTGCCTGAAACTTATATTTCTGAAGAATTGCAAAAGTTACTTTCCGATATCGTTTACCAGGTCGGACTTAAAGACTCGAAAAAAAAGATAAAGGTTAGTATTCTGGTCGAGCACAAAAGTTTCCCTTATAAATATGTTACGGTTCAAATGGGTAGTTACATTTTCTCCTCATTTCAGAAGCAGATTCTTAATAAAGAGCCTCTTTCGGTGGTTATTCCCATTCTATTATATCATGGAGAAAAAAGATGGAAGTATAGAACCCTGGCAAGCCTTTTTGAAGGTATAGATGATGAGCTGAAGCCTTTTATTCCAGACTTTGAGTTTATATTTAATGATTTAGGCAGGTTGCAGGATAATGAAATAGAGGCATTGGAGAATCGATTTTTAGCGGCTTCTTTTTTGGCTTTGAAGCATAACTGGAACCGAAAGTGGCTTGAAGAGAATATTCTCCGTCTGCTGACTTTTGCCATGCAAGGCCCGGAAGGACTTCAAAAAGGTTTGATAATCTATATCGGCAGTAGGAGTGTTTTTACAGAAAATGTATTAAATTCGTTACCGGTTTCAATTAAAAAAGATGTTATGAATAGTCTGGAAATATATTATGAAAAAGGAATGCAAGAAGGGATGGAGAAAGGGATTGAAAAGGGGAGATTAAAAGGGATTGAAGAAGGCATAGAGAAGGGTATGGAATCGATTGTTTTGAACCTAATCAATTCAAATCAGTTTACTGTTTCTCAGATCGCTTCGCTGGCAGGTGTATCTGAGTCTTTTGTTCGAAAAGTCAGAGGCACTTCCGGAAAGAAAAAATCATAAATCTTGATCTGATTCATTATTTGGGTGGCTATCTTTTATAAGGTTTCTTGCTAAGCGGAAAGAGGTGGTCAAACTTTCCAAAAGTTTCGGGGCGAGGATCTATGCATAGTTGGCGGATTACAAATCCGAATTATCTACTGTTCAGCATGCGCTTCACTTAACATGCCGAACCGCACTAGCTCGTTACCAGTTTCAATTAAAAAAGATGTTATGAATAGTCTGGAAATATATTATGAAAAAGGAATGCAAGAAGGGATGGAGAAAGGGATTGAAAAAGGGATTGAAAAGGGTAGATTAAAAGGGATTGAAGAGGGCATAGAGAAGGGTATGGAATCGATCGTCTTAAACCTGATCAATTCAAACCAGTTTACTGTTTCTCAGATCGCTACACTGGCGGGTGTATCTGAGTCTTTTGTTCGAAAAGTCCGAGCCGCTTCCGGAAAGAAAAAATCATAATTCTTGATTTGATTCATTATTTTGATGGCTATCTTTTATAAGGTTTCTTGCTAAGAGGAAAGAGACGGGCAGACTTTCCTTAATTTCGGAGAGTGGCTCGATGTATATTTGGCGGATTACAAATCCGCATTATCCACCGTTCTCCATGCGCTTCGCTTAACATGCCGAACAGCACTAGTTCTTTACCGGTTTCAATTAAAGTAAGATGGTTAAATCTCCAAACGGTCTTATAATTCCCGAGTAGCAATAATAAACAATTGCCCTAAGCACCTAAAAACGGCATGGTTCTGTTTTCTTATATTTCTGTAAATTGGCAAAAATTGATTCAACCATGCCTTCTCCACGACAATTATGGACACCATCAGAAAAATTTATTCAGGAATCGAATCTTACAAAATATGCCAACTGGCTTAAAGAAAATAAAAATCTTGAGTTTAAGGATTATCACTCCATCTGGCAGTGGTCAATAGATCAACCGGCCGATTTCTGGGAAAGCATCTGGCAGTTTTTTCAGGTGAAATCTTATACGCCGTATCAGTGGGTTAAATCAGATGAAGGTATGCCATATACGAAATGGTTCGGAGGTGCTACGCTAAATTACGCAGAACATATTTTCAGAAATAAATCCTCATCATCTCCTGCCATTTTATTCGCTTCCGAACGTCATGATTTGACAAGTATTTCGTGGTCTGAACTAGAGAACCAAACAGCTTCTCTACAAGGTTATCTCAGATCATTGGAGATAAAAACCGGCGATAGGGTTGCTGCGTATATCCCGAACATTCCGCAAGCAACGGTTTCTATGCTGGCAGCCACATCTATCGGTGCCATATGGAGTAGCTGTTCGCCCGATTTCGGGATTGAAAGTGTTCTGGATCGATTTAGGCAAATTGAACCAAGTGTGCTGATAGCAGTGGATGGGTACAGTTATGGAGGAAAACGCTTCGACAGGCTCAATGTTGTCAAAGAAATCAGCAGCCAACTCCCTTCTCTCAAAAAAATTATTTTGATTCCTTATTTAAATGAGAAATCCGATGACATCGGTCTTGAGAAAATGATTTGTTGGGATGAAGTCATGAAAACAAAGTCTGATAAACTCACCTTTGATCCCCTTCCTTTTTCCCATCCCATTTGGATTCTCTATTCATCCGGAACTACCGGAATGCCAAAGGCAATCACCCATTCTCATGGAGGCATGTTACTCGAACATTTGAAATATCTTTCTTTGCATAACGATGTTCATCCGGGTGAAAATTTCTTTTGGTTTTCTACCACAGGCTGGATGATGTGGAATTTTGTGCAGGCTGCACTTTTAGTCGGTGCTACAATTGTATTGTACGATGGAAGTCCCGCATTTCCGGATATGAATGTACTGTGGAAACTGGCGGAGCAGGCTCCGATTCACCACTTCGGAACAAGTGCGCCCTATATCATTGCCTGCATGAAGGAAGGTCTGAAACCAGGCAGTAATTTTCATTTGAAAGCCATGCGCTCGTTAGGTTCTACCGGTGCTCCCTTACCTCCTGAGGGGTTTGATTATGTATATGATGAAATCCATAAAGACATCTGGCTTTGTTCGATGAGTGGCGGTACGGATATATGCACGGCATGGGTTGGAAGCAGCCCATGGAAGCCGGTTATCGAAGGGGAGATTCAATGTCGAACCCTTGGATGTTCCATGTTTGCTTACGATGACGAAGGAAAAGCTGTTTATAATGATGTGGGCGAGATGGTGGTCACGGAAGCCATGCCTTGTATGCCCGTTTATTTCTGGAATGATGAAAATTATGAGCGCTACCTCTCCAGTTATTTCGAAATGTATCCAGGTGTGTGGCGACATGGCGATTGGTTACAGATTAATGATGATGACGGACTGATGATCTTAGGCCGATCAGATACCACACTCAAGCGTCAGGGCATTCGGATTGGTACTGCTGAAATTTATAGGGTTGTGGATAAGATACCCTTTATAAAAGACAGTCTGATTATTCATTATCAGCACCCGGTGAAAGGAGATTACATGCCATTGTTTGTAATGATGCAGAGTGGGCAGCAACTAACCGATGACATCAAAAAACAAATAAAAACAGAGTTGCGAACGGAATGTTCACCGCGGCATGTGCCAGACGAGATTATTGTTGTTCCGGATATCCCATATACCATCAGTGGGAAAAAGATGGAAGCTCCGGTAAAGCGAATTTTAATGGGAGTGAACGCTGAGAAAGCTGCCAACAAAGGAGCTATGCGTAATCCTGATTCATTAGATTTTTATGTCAAATGGGCAAGAAATAGCTAAAGGAATAGACTGATACAGATATCTCGGTAATGAGTTTTTCTGAAATATTCATCTCATCACATAGGATGGATGTGTTTAAAAGTGATATCCGTCTCTAAAAGAGTAGGACAGCTCCTAAGAGAAATAAAATATTGGCACCGATTCTGTAAAGCACTATTCATCCAGTGCTTTTTGAATCATACTTATCAGTAACGATCTGTTCTCTTTGGGAAAAGGGGCATCAGAGCTTATAAATTTCCCTTTT
>JBIQMB010000161.1:0-6999 GCA_044463745.1 Chitinophagaceae bacterium
TGAAACTCGATGTAAACGTGAACATTCGAACGGGCACGTGACATCCACCCCTCCTTTTGAGGGGAATTTGGAGAAGTCTTTTCGCGGTTGCAAAACTCAATCATTTCAGGCAGGATGCCTTATTTAATACTTTGTTTAAAAGATTGGCAGCCAAACATGACGGGTAAAAGAATGATGTACCTATAATAAAAAATCATCATCAATATTTTTTAATTTCTTAAATTTATAAAACAAAAAGAATATAAAAGAAGAAATGAAGAAGGTGATAGGAGGGATGGTGCCAGAGGACGGAGGAAGGGGTACCTGTAGATATCACTAAGATCAAGAGTCTATACACTTGTATAGTGAATGTATGACCAAGGAGACGGTAATAGCCGGTGCTATTGCAGCGGCTCAATACTGGCCAAATGCTAAATGGTGCTGCGGCTCTTGTGTCCCGGTAGATTTTCCCGAATGCTAATAATTTCATTGAAAGCGTTCATAATATTAAAGAGTTCACACAACAATTGTGTGAACTCTACTTAATCTTTTTAAAAACAGTCGATATGAGACATCTTGCTTTTTTGGCTCTTCTGGGTTTTTTATGTGTATCATGTTTTTCAGAAATCAGTCATGACCATGGAAGAGAAGCTACTCCTGTTCGTAAAGTTAGTATTGTAGGCACCTCGCTCTCTAAGAAAAAATTATCTCTTTATAAAATAAGCCTAAAGGATGTTGATTTGTTTCCCAAAGTTATAGGGATGGGTGGTCTGGATTCTATAGTCTTGGATATTGATGCTCCCACTTTTCTTTATATAGGCTCTATTAATTTTACTCCTTTGTACGTGGAACCTGGCGATCGGATACTTGTTGAGAACGATTCATTAAATGGTTTTCTTTTTAAAAATATGGATAATCCTGAAAGAAATGAAGAGCTGAATTTTTTTTCAGAACTGATTTTTTCCCAATGCAGATGACGCCGGCAAAAATTAAGACACATTTAGACAGGTTAGATAGTTTGGAAAAGTCAGGACACCTCTCTACTGGTTTTTATGATAAGGCCAGAAATTATATTATCTCCGAAGAAATGAATCAAGCTTATTCAAAAAAGTTATATTTTAATTCAAATCAAAATGTAAAACCTTTTGTGGAAAGTGATTCCTGCGTAAATTTCTTGTCCTACAGAATCGCAGCATATAATTACGTACTGCTCTATTTAAAAGAAAAATCAATTTTAAAACCGGATTTTGGTCTTCTTGCTGAAGCAGCAGATCATTTATTTACCGGAGAAACAAAAAAGGTCGCATTGTTTCAACTACTTAATTCTAAAATGAATACTGACTTGAATCAGCCAGGGTATATTCAGGCCATAAAAAAATTTTCGGATTCATATCCAGGTGACGATTTAACAAGATTCTTAAATAATGTGTATAGCAAGAAAGTTGAAATTCTCAAAAGTATAACCTCTGATATTTATAATGAACGCCTTATTGATAAAGGAAATAATTTAATTACCTTTTCAGGCATATTAAATAAATTCCCCGACAAGATTGTTATTCTTGATTTCTGGGCACAGTATTGTGTGCCTTGTCTTAATGAAATCCCTTTTAGTAAAAAAATGGCCGACGATCTACAAAATGAAGACGTTGTGTTTATATACATTTCATTAGATATTAACTATGAGAGCTGGTTGGAAAATATAGCCCGGTTAGGTATAGGATTTGAGGACAGAAGTTACCTCATGTATCTTCCAGTTAAATCAGGAATAATGGAGCATTTCGATATTAAGTCAATACCCAGGTATATTGTTTTCGGCAGAGACAGAAAACTAATATCCATGGATGCTCCCCGGCCAAGCGATAAGGCTCTCTATGACCTGATTAAAGGAAACCTTAAATAGATGGCAAACCGGGGCGTCGGTAATTCCTTACAATTTTCCATTCTCTAAAAAATGCAACCATGCTTATGGAAAGTTTAGAAAAGAGGATTCGTCTATCGTGGTCATTGTTATCCAGCGAGAGGTATCCGGCCAAAGCGAAACTGAAATGCAGGAAAAATAATTCCTTTTTTTGTTCATTCTCATTATATGAGGATGAGCGATCAGAACTTTGTGAAATAGTGTAAAACTGAAATGTTCAATAAAGATATTGTTTGGCCAAACAAAACGGGTAGAAGAATGATGTACCTGTAATAAAAAACCATCATCAATTATTTTTTAATTTCTTAAATTTATAAATTATGAAAAAGTTATCAAAAGAAGAAATGAAGAAGGTAGTGGGAGGGGTGATTGACAACCCGGTCAAATGCCCAAAAGGTAAATGCAACAGTGCAGATGATTGTGAATCAGGACAGTCGTGTTATGGTGGAAATCCCGTGCCCGATTGCTCCGGAACTTGTGGTAAAAGCGGTACTGTAGGTCCTCCTGTTGAACCTTAAAGCTTTAATAAGATGCGTGGCTTATTTTCAAGGTCACGCATCTTTGCAAGAATGGGAAGGAAAAGCTAATAAATGTCCTTTCTTTCTATAGGTATTCATTTTTTAAAGGTATATAATAAATGTTTCGCATGTTTCATAATTCTGCATTAGATAAATCCTCAATTATGATGGCTAAAATAGGCTCGTTTCTTTTCCTGATTTTTTTCATTAAAAACACCATTGCTCAGCAAAAAATTTACGTTGACCCCAAATCAGCCATCAATACATCGATAAGTCAATTATTCAAATCGGTAGAATTTATACCGCTGGAAACCAATAACCATAGCCTTTTTAGCCGGGCATCCGCATTGGTAGTAACAGACAACTATTATATTGTGCTTGACGAAAGCATTTCCTCAATCCTGTTTTTTGATAAGACGGGCAAATTTTTATCGCTGTTTAATTCCCGAAATGAGGATATACTGGACATGCAATATGTAATGGCAGAAAATACTGTTTTTATCCGCACGCAAAAACGCGGACTTGCACTCAATCAACAACAAAAATTTACTGCTATAAAAGATCATAAAAATGATTATTATAAACTTTGGACCTGCAACCTGAATATTCCCGAAAATTTTGACTTCAAACCCTTGAAAGACTTTGCCTTCGCCGGTTATACAATCTATCCGCTTTCTCCAACCAGGTTTTTAGCCAGTGCTATTTTTGCCCGAAAGAATATGGAAAACCGGGAGGTCTATGAATTAGATTACATAACGAACAACCGGATAATCCGTCATTTTTTTCCGTATAACCAACAAGAAGCATCATTGTATTATAACCAGATAAATAAGGTGTCATTTTTTAAGTCAAACTCCGCTTCTGCGCCGCTTTTCGTAAGACCTTTTCGCTACGATATTTATGCTTTCAAAAATGACAGGATAGATACTACTTACCGATTGATTTTTCCGGCAACCCAATCGCTCCCACCTGATTTCTTTTCGCGCAATTTGTCTGATGAAACTGCATGGGAGGTGCTGAGAAAACAGCATCAGGGAGCAGTCCAGAACATCATTCCGGTACTTTCGTGGAAGAATCATCTCGCCTTCTGGCTTACTACGCTGCAACCAAATAACATGAGAGATTTTCGTCAGTATATCCTCGACCTAAGTAACCAAACACTCATCAATGCGCGTACATTGGCTGCCGACAGCATTTCGTTCCACATACCGGTTAACTTTACCTGGCTTATGGCGTCCGACGATACAAGCATTTATACATTTTTGTTTCCCAGCGAACTTGAGGAATATTCTCCTGAAAAAATCAAAGACCTCCCGCCTTCTCTTCGTACATTTCTGGAGCAGAAAACAAATAATGCCAATCCGATTATTGTAAGGCTTATAAACAAATAATGATGGTACTTGGCCGGATTTTTTCTGTACTACTACTAATTGTGTTTCAACAGGCTACTGCGCAAACATTGCAAATAAAGGGTGAGGTCAGGGATTCATCAACCGGATATACGCTTTCGGGTGTTACAGTAGCTGCCTATTTTACGGCCGACTCTTCTTTAATGGATGTGCAGTTATCCAATAATGCAGGTGGCTTTGTTCTTAAAGGAAAAGCTGTTCATGGAGGCATTGATATTTATGTTTCATACACCGGATACCAAACAGCCAAACTCGCCATAACCGTTGACTCCACACAATCTCTGGTAGAAATGAACACAATCCACCTGGTGCGCAGTTATAAAGAGTTAGATGAAGTAGTCATCAAGATGTCGCCGCCCCTGAGTATGAACGGGGATACTTTAGAGATCAACCCTTCTGCCTACAGACTGGGTAAAAATGCCGTGGTAGAAGACCTGCTGAAGAACGTGAGCGGTATTGTAGTATGGGGAGATGGCACCATAACTGTGAATGGTAAAAAGGTGCAACATGTATATGTAGATGGCAGGCCTTTTATTTCAGATCATGCAAAAGTTGCCACACAAAATCTTCCCAAAACCGCAATTGAAAAAGTGCAGATTTATCAAGAAGTAAGTATTGACCCCGCTGCTCCAAAGTCTGACTCGATACTGTCTATGAATATTCAGCTTAAAGAAGACCGTAAGAATGGATTGCTTGGTAAGGTGGCGCTTGGTTATGGCTCCCGGGATAGGTACGATGCAGGATTGACGGCTATTATGTTCACGCGTCAATCAAGGCTGGCATTGGCTATTCTTGGTAATAATATTAATAAAAAGATTTCTGAAATCGGTACTGCGTTGGAGAACAGTACTTTTAAAAACACGAATCCGAACCTTGCAGATGCGCCTGATTTTGAGATGAACGGAGAACATACAAACCGGTTTTATGGGAGTGTATTTCAACATAGTTTTAAACCAAAAAAACGATTGTTTCTGACAAATGAAATTCGGGTGGAAGTGAATCGGTCTGAAGATGAGGGCCACCAAAATAGTGAATGGCTTCAGCAGTCATCTGTAAACGAAGAAAACCAAAGGGTACAGGCACTGCAAACCGCTCATAGCCGGTTAAACGCTTCGAATGCTCTTGTCACTTTTACGAAGAAAAAGTCGAACACCGACTTTTCGGTTACCGGAAGCCTGGATGATGTACAATATTTTTTAGATGAAAAAGAGCATGCAAGTCAGACGCTGAATGATATGGCAGGGAGCGAAAGCCTGATGTCTCAGATAAAGAATACACATACGAAATCTTTCGGATTAAAGGGCAGGTATAATTATACGGATGCAATTAATCTGGGTTTAAAATCCGTAAATCTAAGCTATGATTTTTCATATAACCGAAGTACGCAAAACAGAAATGTAGATAATCAGTTTAAATCCTTTATTACCGGCATTCCGGATGTATCGTTCGACCGGCAATACGAATTAAAAAGCGATTTAAAGCGGGGAGATGTACTATTATCGTATCCGGGCCTAAAGAGGTTGCTATTGGGTAAGCAGAAAGCAGAGGGGCTGGAATTAATATTAAATACTCAGTTACTAATAGCAAATGAAAGTTCATCCCAAATCGTAAAAGACTTTCAATTGACTTCCGAATCCTATTTATCCAACCCAAATCTTACCTACAGCAACATGCTGGATACTTTGCAGTATCGTCCCGGTATAAGCATCCGTAAATCGTTTGCCAAAGAACTGTACGCCCGGATGGAAAGACGTTTTGTTTTAGGGATGGATGTGAAGGGAAATATTTTGACCCTGAATAATTCATCTACTATTGCCGAGCGAAATCTGGATCGCACTTTCGTCTTTTTCGAACCGGAGATTTCAGCCGGTTATCGCCATGAAAATAACAACAGGCGCATAGGCTTCGCGTATAAAGGAAATATAGGTAACCGGGTGCCCGGTATTGACCAGCTTCATCCCGTCACAGATAGCATCAACACGTACTACATACTCCTGGGAAATCCACATCTGAAAGCTGAATGCCTTACCCGAAATGCCATCTCGTTTAATTATTCCGGAATAAAAACCAGCCGGAAAAATGCTTTTTCATTCTCCTTAAAAACGGCTTATGAGTTTACCCGGCATGCCATGTCTGACAGCCTGATCATAGATGAAACGGGAAGAACTTTTCATTTTCCTGTGAATGTTACTCATCGCAAAAAATGGATATCAGAATTAACATCCGATTACTCGGTCAGGCTCGCGAAACAAAATATCCAGTTAAGGTATCATGGATCATTCAATAGAATTACAATACCGGGGTTTATTAATAGCGTAATGAATGTTTCAGAATATTCTTTTTTTAATAACAATCTGAGCGCTACCTGGTCAGTAACCGATTTTTTATCTGCGGAGCTGGTTCAAGGTATTTATCTCAACCAATATAAATTAAATAAGGAGTCCGGTGGTAGCCGGCATAATAATTTATTCAATACCGCTCTGAATGTGAATTTCAGTTATCTGCGGGGAATTATTTTTAGTAATTCCTTAAACCACTTATACAACCCTGCACAGCGGCATTCTTTTGTATTGTGGAATACCTATCTTACCTGGCGTTTTTCTAAGAATGAGAACTATGAAATGAAATTTTCTGCTTTTGATTTATTGAAAAACTACAGAAACATGAAAACGGAAATCGGGTATAACTTCAACACAACCTCCATTAACTCAAGCCTGCAGCAGTTTTTTATGATTAGTTTTGCTTACTATCCGAGGTTTTTTTAATTAGTCCATACAGGTTTTTCCTACCCTCTCACTTGAAGGTCATTTCATCCGGCTATGCTCCTCCTGTCAGGTTGTGCGCTGGTTATGAGGGCGAGCAAAAACCTGACAGGTGGAACTCATTTTTCGCAGCGTCCTTAAAAAGAGACACTGCGAAGAAAGAGTGCCGAACGAATTAAGTCACAAGCGAGACGCTTGCGCATGGAGAATATGGAGCCTTGCAACTACAAGCCTCTTCCACTGCCGGTTGGGGATTTCTCGACTCGCCTTATTTATCCTTCATGCAGCTTGGCATTCTACGGGCATCGCTCGAAATGACACAATCATGGAAGGTCGGGTTTTCATCCTCGAACCCTACCGTCATTTCGTTTTCTATGACAAATTCAATTCTTTTTTGTTAATTATTTTATGCG
>JBIQMB010000162.1:0-6984 GCA_044463745.1 Chitinophagaceae bacterium
ACTCCCTCTGGCGGTGTTTACTACACCGGGTATCTCTGCTTTCATGGCTTCAGCCAACTTGCCCGGCGTCGCATCAAAAACGAAGGTCTTACCATCGTAGGTCTGTTCGTTTTTTACTTTATAAAGATTCTCCTGATTATCAAAATAATCATTGAAAGTGAGTTCATCCTTTACCCACAAAAAAATCAAACCCGCGCAGGTAATGCCAATACCCAATCCGAATACATTCAGAAAGGTGTATCCCTTGTTTTTCCAGAGATTGCGGAAGTTGGTTTTAAGATAATTTTTAAACATTATTTTTAATTAGAGTATTTGTACCTTTAGTAAATCAATTAAACGGAATGACAGCTATAAAAACAATTAAAATCAGAAAAAGATTGAAATCTGATACCATCAAACTTGGTAAAGAAGCTAAACCGATGTTGGGAAAGAATGTTGAGATTACAATCCGTGAAGTCCCTGAGCCAAAACCAGTCGAAAGAAATTGGAAGTTTCTTGGAAGTATCAATCTTGGTGGAGAACTTGATTCTATTAATATTCGGGACTTTGCTCATGATGATTAATTTATTAGTGGATACCAATGTGTGGATTTATTCTTTGGACAAAATGTCCATACATTATCAAATTGCTGAAACCATATTGTCCAAAACAAATCATAGTTTATTTATAACTTCAAAAAATATCAGCGAACTTTTCGCTGTAACATCAAAAAAGAAAATAGATTTTAAATTATTTTTTGATTCTTACAAGAAAATTAAAACTGTCTCCAACATTCTTTTTCCATCTCAGGAAAGCCTTTCAATTTTCGAATATTTAATTCAAAAATATGAACCCATAGGTAACCAGGTGTTCGACATAGAAATAGTTTCCATAATGCTTGCAAACGATATCTCCCACATTGCCACATTCAATAAAAAAGACTTTTCTCATGTTACAGAAATCAAGATTTTGGAATTACCGGACTCTTAACACCTCTCTTTTACACCAATATATTCTCCGTAACCGTTTGACCATCCAACATCCTGATAATGCGATGACTATACCGGGCATCATGTTCGCTATGGGTTACCATTACAATCGTAGTACCGAGTTCGTTTAATTCGGTAAGCATCTGCATCACTTCGTTTCCGTTTGATGAATCCAGATTACCGGTGGGCTCATCAGCCAATATCAACTTCGGCTTATTTACCACTGCCCTGGCCACGGCTACACGCTGTTGCTGACCGCCCGAAAGCTGCTGTGGGTAATGGTTTCTCCTATGCATAATCTGCACTTTATCCAACACTTCCTCTACCCGCTTCTTTCTTTCTCCACTTTTCACACCCAGATAAATCAAGGGCAATTCAACATTTTCAAAAACCGTCAATTCATCAATCAGATTAAAACTTTGGAATACAAAACCGATATTTTTTTTGCGCAGATCCGCTCTTTTGCGTTCGTTGAAATGAGCCACTTCTATACCGTTAAAAAGAAAGCTGCCACTATCCGGATCGTCTAATAATCCGAGAATATTAAGCAGCGTAGATTTACCACAACCGGACGGGCCCATCACAGCCACAAATTCGCCGGATTTCACTTCCATGGATAATTTATTAAGGGCCACCGTTTCCACTTCTTCGGTGCGGTAAACTTTTTCGAGATTGGTAATCTTTATCATTGTCTTTTTTTTAGTTTTGAGCGGCCAACCATTGGCCTTTGTTGTTTATTTTTTTTGTTGTGTGAATCTTACTGGTCTTTTAATACAAGTTCCTGTACATCCCCAAAGTTTTCGTAGCTGCTGGTAATTACTTTATCACCCGGATTTAGCCCTTCCAAAACCTCATAATAGTCAGGGTTTTGTCTTCCCAATTGAATGTTGACCTTGTAAGCTGTCCGTTCATTGGCTGATACTTTAAATATCCAGTTGCCGCCGGTTTGCTGATAAAAACCACCCTTGGGTAATAAAAGTGCTTTGGATTGATCGGAGAGTGTCAGCCTGATTTGCAAGGATTGCCCTCTTCTGATCCCTTCCGGAACTTCTGTTTCTTTTTCGAATTCCATATCCACCTGAAAGCGTCCGTTATTCACCTGGCTGTACACTTTCTTAATGATGAGCTTATAGGTTTTATTATTAAAATCGAACTCCCCCATTAAACCCGGAAACACGCGCGAGATGTAGTGTTCATCAATATCCACCCGAACTTTATAACCATCCAATACATCGATCTGACCTAATCTTTCTCCTTTATTCTTTGATTGCCCTACCTCGGCATCCAACGAAGTTAACTGTCCATCAACCGGCGCCCTTACAATCAAGTCTTCTACTTTCTGACTCATCACGCGCAGGGCGTTCTGACTTCCTTCGTATGATCTGCGCGCCTGATCAAGCTGCTGCGTGGTGGAGACGGAGTCCTGCGACAGAATCTGCTGACTCAACTTCTTTTTTTGTAACAGATAATCATATTCGTTTTTTGACTTTTCATATTCCTGCGATCCGATTGCCTTCTCAGCAAATAGTTTTTTATTCAGATTGTAAACCCGCTCAGCTTCCTTAAACTGACTTTCTACATCAGCTAACTGATTGAGTTTGGAAACCGTATTTTGCTGCGCAGCGTTTTTTGAAATCTGCATTTGCGTGAGCAGATTATATACGTTCGTTTGCTGGGTAACCAGACCCAATTGCAGATCTGTATTTGATAGTTTCAAAATAGGTTGTCCTTTTTTCATAATGGTTCCATCGTCCACATATTTCTCTTCTACCCTACCCCCTTCCACAGCATCCAGATAAATGGTGGTACGCGGAAGCACGATGCCATTCACCGGTATATATTCCTGAAATACGCCGTTTTTAACCTCACCGATAGTCAGCCGATCGGTCTCTACATTTAACTTACTTTTACCTGACGTAAAATAGTAACTTAAAAAAATAATAGCCACTATTGATATCACTCCGGCAATTGATAATATCCGTTTTCTGTTCCATTTCTTTTTTTCAATTATTCGGTCCATGTTCCTGAATTGATTGTTTGGTTATCTTATCTTGATAACAATCCCATGCCATTTATCTTCATGCTGATTATCAGTAAGATATAAACGACTTCAGGTTAATGGGTGTTCGGTTTTGATACACTCGGGTTCGGTAGCGATACACTTGGTGTAACACGGATGAAATAAATGGATTTAAAGAATATGGGACTTGGTGTAGTGATCCAGATTATTGTAAAAATGCAGATCGAAAAGGAGCTGTCAATCTTACGATATTTCTCTGGTTTTTTCTTAAAAAAGATTAAAAAGGTTTCAGCACCATCAGCACGATAATAACCAGGAAAATAACATTCTCAATCCTTTCATAAAAGAATAATTTTTTAGCCATGGTATAATATTGATCCGGGATCTTTTCTCCTTCATGATTTTTAAGCAGTGTTTTAATGGGCCTGGATAAAGGTGAAAGAATAACCGGCCCAAAACCAAGTGCTACGATAAAGAGAATAAGACTGGTTACATACCATGTAGCGTGAAAAAGATAGGGCTTCAAACTTCCCATCGCCAGTCCGGTAAGTAACAATAAAGTACCGCCCACCATTACAAAGGTGTGCAGCCTGTTGCGGATAAAATAAGCGTGCTTCAGCTCTGTCATGTTGGATGCTTTTGTAACGACATAAATCATTACAAAACCCGGCCCCATACCAAGGATGGCTGAAAAAACATGAATGATAAGCAAGAAGGCGTAAAAAGTCATAATGCGGCAGGCACGAAAGTAAGCCATAAATAAAAAATCAGCCAGGGTGCGGGATCTTTTTCCAAAATTCGAAGATTAAAGTGTCAGTGTCATGGGTGGCTGGTATGTTTGTTGAGGCTATGGGTTATGAATAAAAAATAAAACGATTATGATTAAAAATGTAGCCAACGCCGTATGGCACGGAACAGTTAAAGAAGGAAAGGGATCATTAACGACCCAAAGTAAGGTTTTAGATAACCATAATTATTCTTTCAAAAGTCGCTTTGAAGGCGGATCAGGCACCAATCCCGATGAGTTATTGGCCGCTTCACACGCCGGATGCTTTGCGATGGCGTTGAGCCTTATATTGGGAGAAGCAGGGTTCACTCCCGATTCGTTGGATGTGAAAGCAGAGGTAACCATGGATCCGGACAAGCTGGAATTAACCGGTTCTCATCTCACATTAAAAGCCAAAATACCGAACATAGACCAGTCGAGGTTTATGGAGTGCGCCAACAAAGCCAAGGATAATTGTCCGGTTAGTAAAGCCTTAAGTTTTCCGATCAGTTTGGACGCTACGTTGGAGTAGACACCTGTTGGAAAAAACACCTGTTGGCGTCCCGAAGCGAGGTATCGAGATTGGCGTACCCGACAGCGTGTTTCTGCGCGGGTATGGGAATGATAGCATGTTTATACGCTTAGGCTATGCGAAAAAAGAATTTTCCGCTCATCCACGCTGTCCTGTCTTAGCGGACGAGAACAGAGGGATGAGCGGAAACACCTGTCGGCGTCCGAAGTGCGGGTTCGCGTGTGGCCGGACCCGACAGCGTGTAGCCGGGAGGGTTTGACCTCGACAGCGGATTGTAGGCAGATTTGAATCTGCTCCAGAAATCAACTCAACTAAACTACATTTGTTCAATATGACAAACAATTATTTACAAAGCGTTCGAACTCTGTTTGACAAATACAAAGGACTCGGTGAAAAAACCATCGACCAGTTATCAGACGAGCAATTACATTGGCAATACAATGAAGACAGTAACAGCATAGCCATGCTCATCAATCATTTATGGGGAAATATGATGTCGCGCTGGACAGATTTTCTAACCACGGATGGAGAGAAAGAGTGGCGCCAGAGAGATGCGGAGTTCGCTGTCAACAACGAAACAAGAGGTCAGCTAATGCTTAAATGGACTGAAGGATGGGATCGATTGTTTAACGCGATAAATGCATTAAGCTCCGACGATCTGGAAAAGAAGATAAAGATTCGAGGCAATGAAAATACCGTCACAGACGCGATCAACATGGCGATGGTACACTATGCCAGCCATATCGGCCAGATTATGTACATTGGTAAAATGCTTCGGGGTGAAGAATGGATTTCATTATCCATTCCACGAAAAAAATCGTAATATACAGGCAGATACAATCCTTCAACTGCATTGTATCTTTAAGGTCTAATGAATTTACTTTTAAAATATCTGCGTCCGCAGCGCAAAACCATTTTTATTGCCTTACTTTTCGCCGGTTTAAGCCAGATTCTTTCAATGATAGATCCAATCATCTTTGGAAAAATTATTGATGATTATGCAAGCCCTTCTGTAACCATGAATCAACGCGAACTGGTACAGGGAGTGCTAACCTGGCTGGGCATTGCTGTCGGTATCGCTCTGCTGGCCCGTGCGTTTAAGGCTTTGCAGGATTATTATACAGGCCTGTCGGCACAACGATTGGGAAGACAGATTTTTGATGACGGACTTAGACAAACTCTTCGCTTGTCATTCGAGGAGTTTGAGGAACAGAGAAGCGGAGAAACGCTCTCCATCATTCAAAAAATACAAAGGGACATGCAGCGGTTTATGCAATCTCTGGTAGGCATTCTATTTTCTTCCATTGTCGGAATTGCTTTTCTGCTCTGGTACGCAATTGTCAAAAGTTGGTTATTGATTCCGGTATTTGTAATCGGTGTAATTTTTCTCGGCGGGCTTACAGGTATGCTGACCCGCAAAATAAAATCGACACAAAGAGCCATAAACCGTGAAACGAACACCCAGGCCGGACTCATCACCGAATCGCTCCGAAATATAGAACTGGTCAAAAGCCTTGGCCTTACTTTTCCGGAAATACGCCGTCTGAAAGAAAGAACCAAAACGATATTCGATCTGGAATTGTACAAGGTTCGTAAAGTACGAACCCTTTCGTTTATGCAGGGCACTTTTTTGAATCTACTCAAACAATCAATTTTTTTCATCCTGCTATGGTTAATCTTCAGAAACATACTGAGCACGGGCGAATTGATCGCGATGCAGTTTATTTCCACTTCCATTTTTGCACCCTTACAGGAGCTTGGAAACATAATCCTTCTTTATCGCGAAACGGAATCCTCACTTTCTAACTTCGATGCTCTTATGCATAAACCCATTGAAAGAAAGCCGGATAACGCAGTGGTAGTAGGCGAATTGAAAACGCTTGAGTTTGACCATGTCATTTTTCGCCACAAAACATCTGCACACAATTCTATCGACGATCTTTCTTTTCAAATCCGACAGGGAGATACGATCGCTTTCGTAGGACCATCCGGTGCCGGCAAATCCACACTCATTAAATTGCTGGCAGGCTTATATAAACCAACAAACGGAAGTATTTTGTTTAACGGGGTTGAAGGAAGAAAAATTCATTACAATGCCTTCAGGCGCGAAATGGGTTTTGTGACGCAGGATACCCAGCTTTTTGCCGGTACTATCAGAGACAATCTTCTGTTTGTAAAACCGGATGCTGCCGATGAACAAATTATTGATGCATTAAATAAGGCATCTTTGACGAATGTGATTGAACGATCCGAAAAAGGAATTTATACAATGCTTGGCGAAAGCGGCATGCGACTTTCGGGTGGTGAACGTCAGCGGCTTTCTATAGCAAGAGCACTTATCCGCCAGCCGCAGTTGCTGATTTTTGATGAAGCCACATCAGCGCTTGACTCCCTAACAGAAGAATCAATCACCAATACCATTATCAGTCTGCCCGATAAAGACAAGCGAATCACCATCCTGATCGCACACCGCTTATCCACCGTCATGCATGCCGACCGCATTTTCGTTTTGGAAAAAGGCAAGATTTCAGAAACCGGTTCCCACGAAGAATTACTAACCATAAAAGGATTGTATTACGCCATGTGGCGCCAGCAGGCAGGTGAGAGGAGAGCGGAGATTGCGGAAGAAATAATAACATAAAAGGGTGCATTTCAAATTTTCGCTACCCATTTAAATTTAGTTGTTAAATTTATGAAA
>JBIQMB010000163.1:0-6979 GCA_044463745.1 Chitinophagaceae bacterium
CCATCCTTACTCCGCAATATGATTACGTATACGCCGGGCAGCACATTCTTAAGCTGAACGGTTATCTTGGTTTGTCCTTGGACAACTGTATAATAAAAACGAGGAAAAATGATTTCAAGATATTTTTGCAGCAGTTCATGTTTGTAGAATTTTCGTTAATGTGATGGTTCTTGGAATCGCTATCTGATACCTTGTTTTCCTAAGGGTAGTTTTTATATTGCTCTTGCTAAATTATGTTCTTTTAACGTAACTAAGAAGGGAAATATTAATAAATCAAATATTTATTTTCGGGCTCTTGAAGAAGTGTTGAAGAAAGCCTTTGGCGTTTTACCTGTAAGTATGCTAAACGAATAGGAGAAGAAATAAAATAATGCCGTTAGGTTATTTTTTACAAATGGCGATTCGTACTTCATTTCAACTTTAAAGTTTTTATATTTGTGTAATGATAAGGAATATCAACTTTTTAATTACTTTTGAGATATTATATTTAAATTTGCGTGCAAAAGAAGCCATCCCATGATGACGTTCACCGGTTCTTGCAGGATTTTAAACAAAAAATGAAAATCTGGGAATCCTCTTTCGCGATGATCGTGGTAAGAATCTCAAGACCTTATTATCCCTTGAAATTCCTCCAGTCTATAGAAATACTGTATTAGAGTCTTTGACGGTTGAAGATTATTCGCAAGGGCCCTTAGTGGAAATACTTTACGGAGGAAGCGAGATGTGGGTGTTTGGCAAAACCATAAAGAAGAAGGAAATATATATAAAAATCACAATGGGGGCATTTGGAGGAAGGGTTATTTGTATATCCTTTCATTTTGCAGAAAAGAAAATGAATTATCCATTAAAAATGAAAACATGAAAAGTCCGATTACAGGAAAAGAAATGGAGTTAATCCGGGAAAAAAGAAAATTCGATTTCAGAAAGGAGCCATTTGAAATTGTATATCATTTTTACCGATGTGCGGATAGCGGTGAACAATTTACAGACAATTCGTTGGATGAACTGAATACAAAACAGATTTATAACCAATACCGTGTTCTACACAATATTCCTTTCCCGGAAGAAATAATGGCGATCAGAGAAAAATACGGCGTGTCGGCGGTTAAGATGTCTGAAATTTTAGGTTTCGGGGTAAATGGATACCGGAATTATGAAGCAGGTGAAATGCCCAGCGTCTCCAATGCCAACCTGATTCGTTTGGCAGATAACCCGGAAAATTTTAAGGAAATGGTGGCATTAAGCGAAATGGCCGATGGCAATGCAAAAGAAAAACTTATGCAAAAAATGGAGATGCTCATTGAAGAGGATAAAAGAAATGAATTTGATATCCATTTAAGAGATTATTTGCTCGGATCGCATCGGGCAGATATTTTTTCCGGATTCAGAAAACCGAATTTAGATAAGTTTACGGAGATGGTAGTGTTCTTTGCACGGCAAATGAAACCGTATAAAACCAAGATGAATAAACTTTTGTTTTATGCAGATTTTATGATGTTCAGAGAATCATGCTTTTCGATAAGCGGTGTTAGATACAGGGCGATTAATATGGGGCCAGTACCTTCTAACTTTAATAGCGTTTTTGAATACTTGACCAACAATGATGATGTCGGAATTGATTACGTAAAAATCAACGACGGATATGGCGAGCAATTCATAGCCAGAAAAGACCGGCCGTTCAATAATGATTTATTTACAGATGACGAACTCCAAATTCTGCACAATGTTTCAAAACGATTTAAAAAAGTTTCAACCGGTCAGATTATTGAAACAAGCCATCTTGAAGAGGCGTGGAAGAAGAATCGTTCAGGTAACAGAGAAATTAGTTATGATTTTGCATTTGAACTGAGGGATAGATAAGCCGCCCCGTCTATCCCCCTTACTCCATCGCGGGCTTCCTTAATTTACCTAAAGCGAACTTAATAAATATTGGTGCCACAGATACCAGGATGATTCCGATCAGGATTTTTTCGATGTTATTTTTCACCCACTCATTTTCTCCTAAAAGAAAGCCCGCTGTGGTAATCAGGAATACCCACAGAAAACTTCCGGCGATATTATAGAATGAAAATTTGCCTTTGGGCATTTTAACCAACCCTGCTACAATGGGGGCAAAGGTGCGCACAATGGGGATGAAGCGTGCCAGTATAATAGCAACACCTCCTTTGCTATCGTAAAATTCCTTGGCCTGATAAATATATTTCTTCTTAAAAATCCAGGTATCTTTTCTTTCCAGCAGCAGGTTTCCCGATTTGTAGCCAAACCAGTATCCCACGAAATTTCCAAGAACCCCTGCTACCCCGATTGACACCATCCAGAAGAAAAGATTGGCCCATGAATGATCAAAGGGCGTGAGTGAATTGGCGATGACCATTCCGGCTATGAACAACAGCGAATCGCCCGGAAAGAAAAATCCGAAGAATAGTCCGGTTTCGATAAAAACAATGAGAATGACAATATACAATCCGCCGTGATCTACAATCCATTGTGGATCAGTTAAATGCTGAAAAAGCTCTATGATTGTTTGCATAAAAATTTAAAATCGTTTTGTATTTGTGAAGCCGTACTTGTTTTGTATAAAAATCAGGCGCAAATCTATATGAATAAATGAATGTGAATTGTTATTTATTAGTAAACAGTTTAGTTCAGATAGCGGTGATGTATAAAAAGGTTAAAAAACGGATTCGTAAAAGCATTTGTTCTTTTATGTAACGCCGGATGGGCATTAAAAAAGTATATTGCGAAAATAATTTTTTAGCTGATGAAAGTAGGAATTCTGGGAGGCGGTCAATTGGGCCGCATGTTGCTACAGGCAGCAGCCAACTATCCGGTTGAAGTTCATATAATGGAAAACGATGCCAACTGTCCGGCATCGCATCTCTGCAATCATTTTACGAAGGGAGATATCAAAAATGCAGATGATGTTTTTCAATTCGGAAAAGACCTGGATGCCGTTACCATCGAAATAGAATCCGTAAGTGTAGAAGGACTAAAAAAATTGCGTGATCATGGAGTGCGGGTTTTCCCTTCTCCCGAAGCGCTTGAAATCATTAAGAACAAAATACATCAGAAAGAGTTCTACGCCAGGCATGGTATTCCTACGTCTGCATTTGTAATTACCAGGTCAGCTAAGGAGATAAAAGATTTTCCGCAGTACTTTCCGGCCGTACACAAGGCTGCTACCGGTGGCTATGATGGCCGTGGGGTGCAGGTTTTGAACGATATGAGCGAAGTAGATAAGGCTTTTGACAGCGATGCGGTTTTGGAAAAGAAAATTGAAATCAGGAAAGAAATTGCCGTCATTGTAGCTAAAAATGAGCGTGGCGAAACTGCCATTTATCAACCATCTGAAATGATATTTGATCCGGCATTGAATTTATTGCAGTACCAGCTTAGCCCGGCTGAGGTTGTCAAGGAAGTAAGATGGAAAGCGGAAGCCATGGCATTAGCCGTTGTCAATCATTTAGAAAGTGCAGGCATATTTGCGGTAGAACTTTTTGTAGATAATAATGATAATGTATGGCTGAACGAAACGGCGCCAAGGGTGCACAACAGCGGGCATGATACTATTGAAGGAAATTTTTCTTCGCAGTATGATATGGTATGGAGAATCATTCTGGGTTTGCCTTTGGGAAATACGAAGAAAATTTCTCAGACCGCACTGGTTAACCTGATCGGAAACAGTGATGGTGTGATTGATGAAAATGATCCGGCTTTGAATGAAATATTGAAAATTGAAAATGCCTTTGTTCACCTGTACGGGAAAAAAGAAAACAGACCGGGCCGTAAAATGGGACACGTCACTTTGCTGGGGGATGATCGGTCAACACTGGTTTATTTGGCCAATAAAGTAAGGCATATTTGGGAAAATGGCGTGGCTATAAATGAGTGAGCAGATATTTTGATTCTTTGTCGTCTAAATAAATTAAATAAACACATACCTGCTAAAAGGGAATAATGAAATTGAGATTAACCGGATTTTTTGTAGTAGCTATTATTTTATCAGCACTTGTTTCATGCAGTAATTCATCTAAGAAAGATAAGGAGGTACAGGCAGGGCCGCCCAAAGGCCCATCATCATTACCTGTCGAAGGGTATGTCATCGTACCTGAATCTATCAATCCCAGTTTAACCATCGCAGGAACCCTGCTGCCGATGGAGGAGACAGAAATTCATCCCGAGGTATCGGGTAGGGTGGTTATGCTTTCGGTAAAGGAAGGTGCTTATATTACAAAGGGAACGGTGATGGCCAAGTTGTTCGACGAAGACCTTCGTGCACAGTTGCAGAAACTGAAAGTACAGTTGCAGGTTGCGCAGCGTACAGAAGAACGCCAATCTGATCTGCTCGAAATCGGGGGTATTAGTCAGCAGGATTATGACCTGAGCTTGCTCAATGTAAGCGCTCTCAAAGCAGATATCGCTGTGATGGAATCGAATATTGAAAAGACGGTTATCCGTGCACCGTTTAACGGGACACTCGGGTTCAAAAACGTCAGTATCGGAGCTTACATAACACCCGCAACTGTTATTACCACCATTCGTCAAACAGATTTATTGAAACTTGAATTTAGTGTGCCGGAAAAATTCAGTCCTTCGGTTAAGGTTGGAAATAAAGTGCGGTTTACCACCGAATCAAACAAAGGAGAATTTGAAGCCACGATTATGTCAACCGAATCCAGTATCAACCAAAGTACCCGCAGCCTGGATGTCCATGCCATTGTTCGCAACACGGGCAATCGCCTCAAGGCCGGAGCTTTTGCAAATGTTCTGTATTTCATTGGTGAAGAAATGGACGCCGTTATGATTCCATCGCAGTGTATCATACCCGGCGCCAGAGAGAAAAATGTAATCGTGTTCAACGGAGGAGAAGCCGCATTCAAGGTAGTGGAAACGGGTATCCGAAATGCGGACAAAATCGAGATAACAAAAGGATTAAATATCGGAGATACAGTTATTACCACCGGACTGCTATCCATAAAGCCGGGGAGCAGTGTCCGAATTTCATCATATTATAAAGAGGAAGATCAGTGAATTTAGCGCACCTTAGTTTAAGACGGCCGGTTTTTGCCATTGTGATGAATATTGCCATTGTACTATTCGGCATTATCGGCTATACTTTTCTGGGAGTAAGAGATTATCCAAATATTGATCCACCCAATATTTCTGTAAGCACTTCTTATGCCGGTGCCAACTCTGATATTATTGAATCGCAGATTACCGAGCCGCTGGAGAAAGCCATCAATGGGATTGCGGGTGTAAAAAATATTACATCCAGCAGTAATCAGGGAAGAAGCAACATCAACGTGGAGTTTGAACTGGGCGTGGACCTGGAAGCGGCAGCCAATGATGTTCGGGATAAGGTTTCGCGGGCAGTACGCCAGTTGCCACAGGATATTGATGCGCCGCCGGTGGTTTCTAAAGCAGATGCGGATGCACAGCCCATCATTGCAATGACGGTGCAGAGCCTCACGCGCAATCAGTTGGAAGTTTCGGAGTATGCAGCCAATAATCTGGTAGAAAGATTGCAAACCATTCCGGGCGTAAGTTCGGTCGATATCTGGGGCGAAAAGCGTTATGCCATGCGCATTTGGTTTGATCCGCAAAAATTAAATGCCTATAATCTCACAACAGAAGATGTGCAGCGTGCCTTGCAAACCCAAAGTGTGGAGTTGCCTTCTGGAAAACTGAGTGGCACGGCAATGGAGCTTTCGCTGCGCACATTTGGCCGTCTCTACACCGAAGAAGATTTCAATAACCTCATCATTAAAAATGTGAATGGGGTCAATATCAAATTAAAAGATGTGGGTGAGGCAGTGCTGGGGCCTGAAAGTATAGAATCGGTGATGAAGGAAAGCGGAATTCCGATGATCATGCTGGCCGTTATTCCGATGCCGGGCTCCAATTATGTATCTATATCCAACGAGTTTCAGAAACGACTGGAGCAATTGAAAAAAGATTTGCCCGATGATTTCAGGTTAAACATAGGAATGGATCAGACGGTATTTATCAAACGATCGATCAAGGAGGTGGAAGAGACGCTTTTCATTGCGCTTGGTCTGGTTATTCTTATCATCTACATTTTCTTCCGCGACTGGATTATTGCACTTCGTCCTTTGCTTGATATTCCTGTTTCTCTTATTGGTTCGTTTTTTATTATGTACCTCTTTGGGTTCACGATCAATGTATTGACGCTATTGGGGATAGTGTTGGCCACCGGGCTGGTGGTGGATGACGGGATTGTGGTCACGGAAAATATTTTTAAGAAGATAGAGAAGGGGATGAATAAATATCAGGCTGCCAGGGAGGGCAGTACGGAGATTTACTTTGCCGTTATCTCCACTTCCATCACCCTTGCATTCGTTTTCCTCCCCATTGTTTTTCTACAGGGATTCGTAGGTCGGTTGTTTCGCGAATTTGGGATCGTTGTAGCCGGAGCGGTATTGATTTCTACCTTTGTTTCGCTCACACTTACCCCAGTACTCAACGTTAAGCTAACCCGAAAGAAGATGGGACATACCTGGTTTTATACCAAGACGGAACCCTTCTTTGCCGCCATGGAAAACGGTTACAAAAACAGTCTTGCCCGGTTCATGCGCATTAAGTGGGCGGCTCTGATCATCATTGCTGTTTGTTTGGGAATTATTTATTTCATCTTCACGAGTATTCCATCTGAACTGGCGCCAATGGAAGACCGAAGCCAATTCAGGTTAAGTATTACCGGCCCTGAAGGAGCCAACTTTGAATATATGGATGAATACATTGATGAACTGAATCAGTTTATCATGGATTCGATTCCGGAAAAAACCATTCTCATCAGTATGACATCGCCGGGGTGGGGAGGCGGATCGTCCAATAGCGGCTTTATTCGTGTGATGTTAACCAATCCGAGCGACCGCACCCGATCGCAACAGGAGATCGTGGACATGGTAAACCGGAACCTCAGAAGGTTTCCGCAGGGAAGGGCTTTTGCCATGCAGGA
>JBIQMB010000164.1:0-6979 GCA_044463745.1 Chitinophagaceae bacterium
TTGAGTTAAACTTCTAACTCTCAAGTTCCTTCTCCATTTAACCAGAGCCTTTCATTAATACTTATCACTCACCTTCCCTACCGTTCATTTCCCCGCCACTACGCACCCCATTGCTCGGCCGCGGCGGACCCATTGCCCATCGCCTCTTGCCCATTGTCCTTAAATCAATGCACCGGATCCAGCACCTCAATCTTTCCAAACTTCTTCAATTCATACTCCTTAGCCATCAAAAAAATTAATGGGGTTACCAACAAAATGTGAGTGGCCGACGTAATAACTCCGCCTACCATTGGCAGCACAATCGGTATCATTACATCGCTTCCCACGCCGGTACTCCAAAGAATAGGCATCAGCGCAAATAGTGAAACTGAAACTGTCATTATCTTGGGTCGCAACCTTTTGGCCGCACCATTAATCACATATTTTTCCAAATCCTGTTTAGTAATTGTGGCCGCAGAATTCCCTTTTAATGCCACCAATTGCTGCATGGCATCATTCAAATAAATAACCATTACAATCCCAGTTTCTACCGCCAACCCAAAGAGAGCGATGAAACCCACAGCTACAGCTACTGATAAGTTCACGCCCCAGAAATAAACCAGCAAGGCTCCTCCGATCAGCGCAAAAGGCAAGCTAATCAAACTTAAAAAAGCTTCTCGTGCACTATGGAAGGCAAAATACATGGAGATGAAAATAACCAGCAGTACCACCGGAATAATCATCAGGAGCGTACGCTCACTCCGAATCAGGTTTTCGTACTCCCCACTCCACTCCACATAATAACCTTTGGGCAATTTATCAACCAGATCAGAAATCAGCTCCTTCGCATCTTTTACCGTACTACCCAGGTCTCTGCCGCGAACATTAAATAGAACTGTTCCACGTAGCATAGCATCTTCAGAGTTAATCATGGAGGGACCTTCGGAGATGGCCACATCCGCAACAGCCTGTAATGGAATGGGACCAAAATTCGGCGTTTGTACCTGTAAGTTTTTCAGATCCTCAATGCTGCTTCTAAAATCCTGACCAAACCGGGCATTTACAGAAAATTTCTGCCGCCCTTCAATGGTGGTGGTTATCTGCATTCCACCCAAAGCTATCTCTATCACTCTGTTTACATCATCCACGCTCAATCCGTAACGGCTCAGCTCCTCACGCTTCATGGATATGTCAATATATTTACCTCCGGTAACCGGTTCTACATAAAGATCCTTTATGCCATCCATCCCCTCCAGTTCTTTTCTGAATTCCTGTGACAAGGAATAAATGGTATCCAGATTTTGCCCGAATACTTTCAATCCTACATCGGTTCTAATACCCGTACTCAGCATGTTGATCCTGTTGATGATGGGCTGTGTCCAGCTATTTACTACGCCCGGTATTTGCAACTTGGCATCCAATTCATTTACGATTTCCTGTTTGGTAATACCCTTGCGCCATTCCTTTTTTGGTTTTAGTAAGATGATGGTTTCAATCATACTAATCGGACTGTTATCTGTAGCAGTATTCGCTCTGCCTGCCTTACCAAGCACATTAGAAACCTCAGGCACTGACTTGATAATCTTGTCCTGTACCTGGAGGATTCTTTTTATTTCGGTATTGCTTACATCCGGCATGGTGGTGGGCATAAATAAGATGGAGCCCTCATCCAGCGGAGGCATAAACTCCCTGCCCAGACTAAACAACAGGGGAACAGTAATGGCTAAAGCAAGAATATTGATTCCGATGGTCGTTTTCCTGTTTCGAATACATGCTTTAATAATGGGTGTGTAAACCCTTTCAAGAAACCTGTTTAGTGGATTTTTATTCTCCGGCACAAATCTTCCTTTCATAAAAAAGGAGATAAGAACGGGAGCCAAAATGATAACCAGGATGGCATCCACCATCATTATAAAAGTTTTCGTATATGCCAGGGGGTGAAACATTTTTCCTTCCTGCCCTGTTAATAAAAATACAGGAAGAAAGGAGGTAATAATAATCACCGTTGAAAAAAACACCCCACGCGACACTTGTTTACATGCCTTTGCAATCAGCTCCAGCCTAATCTTTTTGGGAATGGGTGTGTAACTTTTTTTCTTATTTTTTTTGAACAGACTCATGGCTAATTGCTTTTTTTGTTTTGGTATTCTGACAGATAGCGATAACTGTTTTCACTCATGATGATCCCATTATCCACGATCACCCCAATGGCCAGTGCAATACCCGTGAGCGACATAATGTTAGAAGTAACACCAAACAAATTCAGCAGGATAAAACTGATGGCAATGGTAACGGGAATTTGAATGATAATACTGAAGGCACTTTGCCAGTGAAATAAAAACAAAATGACAATAAGCGTTACAATCGCCATTTCTTCTATCAACTTCCATTTAATATTGTCAATGGCTGCTTCAATCAGTTCGCTTCTGTCATAGGCCACTTTAAATTTCACACCTTTGGGCAATCCCGCTTCCACCGATACCAGTTTTTCTTTCAGGTCTTTGATTACTGCGTCTGCGTTTTCGCCATACCGCATTACCACGATGCCGCCCACAACTTCACCGTTTCCATTATCATCAAATATTCCGGTGCGGATATCACCTCCCATCTGCACGGAGGCTACATCTTTTACCCTCACCGGAATTCCGTTTCTATTGGCAATCTCTACTTGTTCTATGTCTTCTTTGTTTTTGATATAACCCAAGCCTCTTACGATGTATGCCATATCACTCATTTCGAATTTGCGGCCTCCCACATCATTGTTATTCGCCTTTACTTTATCTACCACATCTGTGAGCGAAACATCATAGTACTGAAGCTTTACCGGGTCCAGAACCAATTGATACTGTTTTTCAAATCCTCCAAAACTGGCCACTTCGGCCACACCCGGAACGGTTTGCAGTGCAAGCTTAACATACCAGTCCTGAATAGCACGCTGCTCACCCAGATTCATGTCTTTCGCCTCCAATGTGTACCAGAAAATATGGCCAACACCGGTACCATCCGGCCCCAGCGTAGGTACTACCCCTTCGGGTAAAAGCCGCTGCGCATAAGTCAATCGTTCCAGTACCCGTGTGCGGGCCCAGTAAACATCCGTATTGTCATCAAAAATGATATACAGAAAACTCATCCCAAACATACTGGTGGCGCGTACATTCTTCACCTTGGCTATTCCTTGCAAATTAGAAACGAGCGGATAAGTGACCTGGTCTTCAATAATCTGCGGACTTCGCCCCGGCCACTCTGTAAAAACGATGATCTGGTTTTCGCTCAGGTCAGGTATAGCATCTACCGGATTTTGAAGCAGGTTTATGATGCCCCATACAAAAGCGCCTGCTGCCAGAAAAAGTACAATCCAGCGGTTACGGAGTGACCATGATATCAGTCTCGGAATCATTGGTTTTTATATTTTGGAAGTTTAAATTGGTTTAGATTGATCAAAGACAAATTGCACCTGCCTACTGAATCACCTCCTTCACCGTGCCGCACTTCATCATTTTATCTCCATAAAAAGGATTGGCAATTTCTTTGGCATCGCTCAGCCACATGGCTCCTCCTTCATACATCGGACAGTACTCATGGTAAAGCGTTTTACCTGACTGAAAGTTCTTTACCAGCTCATACATATTGTTGCTCATTACCTGAAACTGTTTACGTTGATCGCCAAGTTTAGATTTGGAAATGGCATCGCTGCTGCTGCGGAGGTTCGGCTCTACCAGATCAAAAGATTTTTTCTGGTCAATAGTGAACAAAGACTTATCGAACTCTTTCAGCGCTGTATTGAATTCCTCAGCGGCTTTGGCTGCAGCTACTTCATCGCTATTCACCAGTGCATTTTTTATTACAAGATACTTATCAGCCAGGTCACCCATAAACGAAGACACTTTACCATCCAGATCGGTATATACAGCGTGCACCGCCTCTATTTTAGATTCATCGGTTGACGCGTGTGCATCTGAATCGGTGGCTGATGTTTGGTGTTCTTCATGGGCTGTTTGGTTATCAGCATTGTTGCAGGCAGTAAACAGAAACATGACTGCCATGAAAAATGGAATTGATTTTTTCATTTTTTTTGTTTTTGAGTTAAGAATAATAAAAATATAAATAACGGAAAATGGCCACACAGGCCGGGGCATGAAATGCCAAAGGAAAGATGTAATCACAGGAATTTCTATCAGAAATCCATGGGATTCATCTTCTTACAAAAAAGATATCAAATTCGGAAATTGCAGTTGAGCCGGTAGGCCGGTATATCAGGAGGAACGATGTCCTGACCCACCGCTATTGGTGTGTCGGTTAATGACGAAGAAACATCTGCACTTAAGATAAATGCACTAAGAAATAAAAGAGGAATCTGTGGAGCAGTGGTTAAGGTTGGCACATCCTGATCCGGACTAATCTTAACGAACTGGTGATCGTCCATACAACAGTTATCCTGATCCTGAACAGTATGCTTCTCCATATGACAGAATTCGCACACATTCTGCTCTTCGTAACCCAAGGTTGTACTCACTTTTTCTCCCATACAATAATGCATGGCAATGGTAGTTCCTGCCATCGCAAAGGAGTAAAGCGTAATTAACAAAAAGGTTACAAACTTTTTCATTCGAAAGACAAAAATAGATATTTTACTCTAAAGGCGAAATTTTGGGATCACAATAATTTTTTAATTCGAAAAAGAAAATGTAGTATCCAATAGTTTAGAATCGATTAATTCGATGTCTCTGCTAATTTCCTGATATACTCCATTCACTAAAAAATAACCTTGAGCTAATTTGGTCTCGGGATTCACAATCCAGTATTCTTTAACACCACTACGTTCATACACATCTTTCTTTTTCATCAGATCATATTTTGCAGCTCCGAGAGACAGAATTTCAATTATCAGATCAGGTGCGCCATGAATGCCGTCTTCCTTAATAACATACTGATTTTTGTTGCTGATAAACAAAATATCAGGCTGAAAAATATTTTCATCCTCAAGGTAAACATCCATTGGGGCAATAAGAACTAATCCCAGGTTCTTTTTCCTGATAAAACTTGCTATTTGGAAATTTATTTCATTGAGCAATAACTGATGTCGGAATGTTAGGGGCGGCGACATAACAATATTATTATCTATTAATTGAGCCATTGTGCCTTCAGGAAGTTGTAGAAAAACCTCTCTGATTGTCCGCGGTGGTTGAATAAAAGTTTCCATTGCCATCTTGCAAGATTTACTCTACCGAAGTTAAACTATTTTGACGAGGAAAATAACTGCGATGAGTAACAAAAAAAAAACAAAATAAAGGATCCATGGTATTCTTATGAGTTTAATCTTTATTTTTGATTCTTTCCCTTATAAAAATAGCCAGTAGAATAATTAGTGATTTTTGAT
Source organism: Chitinophagaceae bacterium (assembly GCA_044463745.1). Taxonomy (GTDB): domain Bacteria; phylum Bacteroidota; class Bacteroidia; order Chitinophagales; family Chitinophagaceae; genus Ginsengibacter. Next base: position 5,357 of record JBIQMB010000164.1, read on the forward strand.
ATAAAATTCACAATACTTTGATTAAATTTATTAAATCATGAAATTACTCTGAAAATTAATGACTTCCGATAATAATAAATATCGCAAATAAGTTTTTTAAAGAATTTTTTACGAAAAATTCAATGAATTAATAAACAATTAAAGTTAAAATGAAGTTAAAATAATACAATATGCCTAATTTTCTCAATTACTAATTTAAAGAATATTTAACTTCGATAAAAGTAAACGTAAATTGTTGACTAACAGTTAACTTTTCAGAATGGTTATTTCTTTATAGTTTTTATATATTTCTTTCTCTTTTATTGGTTGGCAATCGTTTAATAAGATACGGCAAAAATATTTTTCATACATCTATTAAATACACTATACTATGTCAAAAACAATAATCCTTTTATTCAAATCTTTAAATATTGTGCCATCACTGCTTTTCTTTCTTTTTATAATTTTTATAAATGGATGTAAGAAGGATAAAATGTACGCTTCTGCTGAAAAAAATAATTCTGAGATATCATTCGTGGAAAATGCAAAAAGATACTTTGATTCTTCACTTTTAGAATTTAATGAAATAAAGTATCCTAATAAAAAGGGGACAACCAGGTCTCTTTCAGAATTGAAAGATCATATACGTTGGGATAAACCAATATTATATAAAAATGAAAACAGTAATTTTCTTGTGGTTTCTTTAAATGAAGATTTGAAACCATTTGAAAATAAATCTTTTGAATTTTTCCGTAATCTGATTTTTCAAACAGACGACATTGGATCAGTTAATAATATGTCTATAATTGAAGTACTTAGTGATAAAGATTATTCACTTGTTAGCAATATGCAAAAAATAACTTTTACAGCTATTAAATATAAATATTATTCAATAAAGGAAATTGCTGATTCTGTAAATGCCTCTATAATTTTTTATAATCAAAATTATAGAAGGGATACAAGTTATCAACTTCGAAATGGTAATATAATTCCATTAAGAATCTCTTTTATAAAAGATCTTAAAATAACTCATTAAAGGGTAAATCAACAGCTTTTGGTAAATAATTCTTTTTAAAAATATAAATTTTAATAAATGAAACATTTATTTTCTACAATTAGTCTTCTCTTTTTATTCTCGTATAGTTATACATCTAATGCCCAATACTCTGGAACAATTTCAATTGAGAGTTTTCCGAGAAATCCACAAGTCGGCCAATATAATTATTTTGGTATAAGAGCAACTGTTAGTTTTAAATATGAAAAGAATGTTGTGGTTACTGGTTATATTCATGCTGCTGAAGACGAAGAAAATAATCAAGATCACCCATTTACGTTAACTGTATTTGCCGGTGACCTTACCGCAGAAACCTCTGATGATTTTTATCAAACGGATCCAACAGGAACAGCTTCAGTTACAATTGCCTCGATTGTTCCATATCCACATTCTTGGGAGTTCGAAGCTGCGAATCCTTCAAATCCATATGATTCGGTTGGGAAGAGGCACAATTTAGGAATGATTAATTGTTTAAACCAATCAACTGGTAACTGGGTGGATCGCTCTGCAAATTATATTAAAAATATGTATCCCCAACTTTCTTATGATACACTTATCATAATAGCGACAGTCGGTTCTGATTCGGCAAC
>JBIQMB010000165.1:0-6975 GCA_044463745.1 Chitinophagaceae bacterium
TCCTTCAGATGATAACCATAGGCTCGCTTATATATTTCCTTGTTTTTGTTATAAATCTCTGCATGTTTCATCCCCAAAGGAGTAAAAATATTTTGCCGGATAAATTCGGGATAAGGCTGTCCGGAAACCTTTTCCACTATTTGAGTTAGCAGACAAAACGCGGTATTGCTGTACTTGTATTTTTCGCCCGGTTTAAAATAAAGTTTTTTCGATTGACTTATCAGCCGCAGCACGTCTGCATCTGAAACCTGTTCTTTCTGGCCTTTCGGAATCAGAGATTCATAATCTGCTATCCCTGAAGTGTGGGTTAAAAAATGTTCGATCGTTATATCATCGGTGAAATCGGGCAGCGTGGGCAGGTACATGCGTACGCGGTCGTGAACAGATAGCAGTCCCTTTCTGTCAAGAAGAAGAATGCACATAGCCGTGAATTGTTTACTCACAGAGGCCATGCGGAAATGTGTGTCGGCATCTATCTTTTCACCGGTTTCCATATTGGCCATACCGTTGCCTGTTTCAAGGATGGTTTTTCCATCCTTAACCACCAGCAGCGCCGCACCGGGTTCATCGGCAGGATAAAACAAATTGATAACATCCCTTAAGCGGGTAGTGTCGTGCTGAGCAAACAAGGAAGAAGCAGTTACCATAAGCACAAGACATAAAATTGACTTAATCATTCAGTGAAATTTTAATTACACCTTAATGTAAATTTTTCTTTTATCCATCCAATAGGCAATGGCCCACATTACCAGAATCCAGATGATAGCATAAAGCAACGATCCCATCTTCAGGTTGTCGGGGAAAATGGGTTTGCAAATATTTTCGTAAAACCAGGGCAGTGGTGTAGTGTACGTGGCAATGCCGGCATCATTTACGCCTTTCGGGATGCGTATAAGACCCAATAAGCGGGGAATAAATCCGGAAAGGAAATAGATGAAAAGCGGGTTTTTGCCAAAGGCATCGAAGAAGTAAGCGAGCTTACCTTTTCTACCCTTGAGTTCAATCATATATATCATCACGGCAATGATGGTCATAGCCATGCCGGTGGTCAAAACTACATAGGAGCTGGTCCATATTTTTTTATTGACGGGGAAGGTCAGATCCCAAACGTATCCCATCGCCATAAAGAGTGCGCCGGCTACAAACAGGCCGTTAACCATCTCAGCCGTTTTGCCCTTTTGTACGATATGGTATCCGACGAGGTATCCGAAAATAACCTGTGCTACCGGCCCAAAGGTGCTTGCCAATCCTTCCGGGTCAAAGGCTAATGCTTTTCCGTTTCTCCATTCACCATGGTACATGTGCGCTTCGCCCAAAATCGCTTTATCGATATCAGTACCAAACCATCCCCAGATGCTATACGGATCTGCGGGATTCAGGGCCAGGCAGAGGAACCAGTAACCCAGTAGCAAGACACATGCAACAATAAAAGATCCCTTGATTCGGAAATAATAAATGATAATGGCTGCCAGGAAATAAGCAATGGCAATTCTTTGAAGTACACCAAGAATACGTATGCCTGCCGTGCCTCCACTGGCGGTGGTCCATGTCCAGGATTTAAAAACCAGACTGTCCCCATCCCATCTGAAGAAAGGCATCCAGCTCAAAAACAGCCCGATCAGAAAAATCAGGATAGAACGCTTGATGATTTTTTTCCAGAAGGCGGAAGAACCTCCTGCTATCAGCCTGGGCATTACAAATGCAAATGCGTTTCCGACTGCGAAAAGAAAAAATGGATAGACCAGATCGGTAGGTGTGAGTCCGTGCCACTCAGCGTGTTCTAACGGAGAATATATATGCGACCAGGTGCCCGGATTGTTTACCATAATCATCAGAGCGATAGTGGCGCCCCGGAAAACGTCGAGTGAGAAAAAACGTTGTTTGGTTTTGACTTCGTTAAGCATTGTTTAATGTATATTGGTTAAGAAGAAACTCGATCCGTTTTAATAATAATAGCGCTCACTGGCATTGATTCAGTCGCTTCTCATGCCTCAATCCTGTTCGTTCCATCCACGGTTATTACATCATAGCTTTCAGCAACGAGCTGAAATTCTTTTTTGTAAGCAGCTAAGGAGTCAGCTATAAATTTTTCCTTGCCCTCACTTCGTACGATATTTATCGTACATCCGCCAAAGCCGCCTCCCATCATTCTGGAACCAATGACGTCAGGGTTGCCCTGAGCCAGATGAACCAGGAAGTCGAGCTCAGCGCAACTTACCTTATAAAGATTGCTCAGTCCTTCGTGCGATTCATACATCAACCGCCCAAGTTCCTTAATGTTTCCACGCTTCAGCATTTTGGCAGCCAGTTCAGTACGATTGATTTCGTCGATCACAAACGTACAACGTTTCCACACATATTTGCCCATCTGGCTCTGTAATTTTTCTATGGCCTTGCTGCTCTTTATATCCCTGAATGATTTGTAGGAAGTGTTTTCCCGAATGATTTTCAAGCCGGCTTCGCATTCACTCCGGCGGGTATTGTATGCAGATGTTGCTAAAGCGTGATGCACCTTGGTGTTGATTAATACTATCTGGTAGGCTCCAAGTTCAAGCGGCAGATATTTATGGGTTAAAGATTGGCAATCTAAAAGTATAGCCTGATTTTTCTTGCCCATCATGTTGGCGTATTGGTCCATGATACCACAATTCACTGCCGGATATCCGTGTTCTGCACGCTGGCACAAAAAAGCCAGTTGCTCGCGCGAATAGCCCAGGTCAAAAATATCATTCAGTGCAAAAGCAAGACCACCTTCCACGGCAGCAGAAGATGAAAGTCCGGCACCTACGGGTATATTTCCACCTAAAACGCAATCAAATCCGGGAATTTCTTTACCGTCTTTCTGCAATTCATTCAGCACACTTAGTACATAATTTTTCCAGCCGTCACTCGGACCTATTTCATCCAGACTTACCTCCATCTTTTCCTCAAAATCGCGCGAATAGAATCGTGCCGAGCGGGCTTGATTAGGTGCCACGGCATAATAAACTCCTTTGTTGATGGCGCAAGGCATAACGAAGCCTCCGTTGTAATCAACATGTTCGCCAATCAGGTTTATCCTTCCGGGTGAGAAATAAAGAGACGGATTTGAAGTATATTTTTTGATGAACAACTCACGGATCTTATTCGCTAATTCATTCATTACAGGGTATGTTTATTTAGATAAAATTAATCCGATAAGCGGTCTCAAAGACGGTACTTTGTCCTGCCTCCAGGGTTATAAATCCTTTGCCCAGATTAAATGCATCCGGAGGGCCGCTCAGGTTTTCGATCGCTATACTGTTGCGGTGTGGCGGCGTGTATATTTGGAGAATCGGGTAAGATTCCTTGGGGTAAATCTGCACCTCGAAACCTCTTTTGGCATTGCGTAAAACACACAAAGGCTGGCATTCCTGCGAGTCGAGACTGAAACTATTATCAAGGTGTATATCACCAAGCGGTTTTATGGAAGAAAATTCTGCATAAGGAATGGTTTTGCCGGTTGGCAGCAGGTCATTGTCGAACTCATATTTTTGTAAGGATTGAAATTCAAGTCCCAGCTCATTTATTTTATTACCTAAATCAAAATAAGGATGCCATCCGTCCTGAATGGGTAGAAGACCCTGCGATTTGTTTACGCACTCGGTTCGAATATGGAGTTTGCAATCGCCCGCCAGTTCGTAAGTGACAATGCAATCATAATCGAACGGGTAACCTGCATCTTCCTTTCTGTAAGCATATTGCAGGCTGAGAGAGGCATGCTGGTCATTGGCTATTTGGTTCAGAACCTTAAATGGTTTTTTATAAATCAATCCATGCAAAACATGTTTTTCGCCTCGCGTATTTTCGATCGTCAGCTCTTTGTCGCCAAACGTATATTTACCATTTCGGAGCCGGCAAACGAAGGGTGAAAGTTTGCAGCCCTTGTATCCAAGTGATTCGGCCGATGTGTCAAATTCATGTTGTGATTGATAGTGGTCGATTACCTGGATGTCATGGTTGTTGTTTTTTATGCCGAAAGCATGAAGGGTAGCACCACACTGGGGAGTAACCTCTGCAAAGCAACCGGTTTTTTCATCTTTGAGTACGATAATGGAAAAGCCGTTTTCAGATTTGTGGTTGATTGAAAACATTGTTTTTTAAAAATTGAGAGTACAAACTTAAATAATTAAAATTGTCTGAGGTTTGAAGAAAGAATTTTTTGGGGAGAATGTTTGAATTTCGGCTCATCCGCTGATTCCCCTGTTCTCGTCTGCTCATCCCCCTGTCTTCGTCAGATAGGACAAGACCGCGTGGATGAGTAAAGAATTTTTTCAAACGTTGTCGGGTCCGCCAACGCTCGATCCTGCGCGTCGGACGCCAACAGGTGTTGAAAGCTCATCCCCCTGTTCTCGTCCGAAGGACAGGACAGCGTGGATGAGTGGATATTTATGGAATATTAATAAATGAATTTCTTCTTTCAAACGCTGTCGGGTCCGCCATTGCTCAACCCCGCGCGTCGGACGCCAACAGGTGTTGAAAGCCAACAGGTGTGAAAGCCGACAGGTGTTGAAAGCAACCGATCTTAAAAAACATTCCTACTTTTGAAGATGAATTATCTGGCGCATGCCTATTTATCTTTCGGAGAACCAGGCGTGGTTACCGGCAATCTGATCAGCGATTTTGTGAAGGGCAGGAAAAAATATCAGTACCCCGAAAAAATTTTTAAAGGGATAGAACTCCACCGGCGTATTGATGAATTTACCGACAACCATGAAGCTACATCAGAGGCCAAATCTTTTTTCAGGCCGGTTTATCGCCTTTACGCAGGGGCATTTATCGATATTGTTTACGATCATTTTCTGGCCAATGACCATAATGAATTTCAAACCGAACAGGATTTATTGATCTTTACACAATCTGTTTTCAATATGGTTGATGCTGATACCGGCTACCTGCCCGAACGTTTTGCAACTCTATTTCCCTTTATGAAAAGCCAGAACTGGCTTTACAATTACAGACTGAGAGATGGAATCAGTAAAAGTTTTCACGGACTGGTTCGCCGGGCGCTTTATATGGATGATGCTGTACCCGCTTTCCGCATATTCAACCAAAACTACGAACGCTTGCAGGATTGTTATGACCACTTTTTCCCCGAGGTAAAAAGTTTTGCGTTCAAATCATTGAGCAACCTTCAGGGCGACTAAATCCTCTATCTTTGCAAACCTTTAATTGTGTATGAAAACATTTTTTGCCTTCCTTCTCCTTTTGTCTTGCAGTGTTGTATCTGCACAAACTTCGCGTACCCTGCCTCCGGTTGATCAGTCGCCGCTGGATGTGGTTTATTTTCCCGAAAATTACCCCATCCTTAAAATTCAGAACAAAGCAGCCGCCCAGCCTGTTATGCGTATTATCTACAGCCGTCCGCACAAGTCGGGCCGTGTTATTTTTGGCAGGCTCGTTGAATTTGGGGATGTATGGCGCCTGGGTGCCAATGAAGCTACAGAGATTGAATTTTTCAGGGATGTAAAAATCAATAATAAAGTAGTGAAAAAAGGCAGATATACCATGTATGCCATTCCATATCCGGACAAATGGACGCTCATCCTCAATCGCGATACCGACACCTGGGGAGCATTTAAATACTCCAGCGCCAAGGATGTTTTGAGAACGGACATTCCCATATCGAAAAATGATGTGGTTGTGGAGGATATGACCATTGATATAGTAAAAACTAACTTTGGGGCATCCATTAATGTGTACTGGGATGATGTGAAAGCGAGTATTCCGGTAAATTTTTAATCCTAAAATATTAATATTTTGAAACAGGCAACTAAATTTATTCATGCAGGAACAGAGCCCGATCCGGCTACCGGTGCGATCATGACACCGATCTATCAAACCTCCACCTTCGTTCAGGAGAGCCCGGGCGTGCATAAGGGTTATGAATATGCCCGTACCGATAATCCAACGCGGCATGCGCTGCAAAATGCATTGGCGGCGGCGGAGAATGGAAAATTTGGATTATGCTTTTCGAGCGGACTGGCGGCAACAGATGCGGTGGTGAAGTTGCTGGAACCGGGAGATGAAGTGCTGGCGGGAAATGATATGTACGGAGGTACTTACCGGTTGTTTACAAAAGTTTTTGAAAAATATGGCGTCCGTTTCAAGTTTATCAACATGCAGGATGCGGAAGAAGTGCGGAAGCATATTTCGGAAAATACAAAGCTGGTATGGACAGAAACGCCTACCAACCCCATGATGACGATCACCGATATTGCAGCGGTGGCGACCATTTGCAAAGAAAAGAAAGTTATTCTGGCTGTTGATAATACATTTGCTTCACCTTACTTACAAAACCCGCTGGATCAGGGTGCTGATCTGGTTGTTCATTCAGCTACGAAATATATCGGAGGTCATAGTGATGTGGTGCACGGATGTATCATGCTCAATGATGAGGACCTGCGAAACCGACTGGCTTTTATACAAAATAGTTGTGGTGCAGTACCGGGTCCGCAGGATTGCTTTCTGATACTTCGCGGATTAAAGACCTTGCACGTGCGTATGCAGCGGCATTGCGAAAACGGAGAAAAAATAGCACACTGGTTAAGAAACCATGATAAAGTGGCGACAGTGAACTGGTGCGGCTTTGAAGATCATCCGGGATATAAAACGGCAAAGAAACAGATGCGCGGTTTTGGTGGTATGATGAGTTTTACGCTGAAGGATGACAGCATCGAATCAGCCAAAAAGGTGCTCTCAGCAACCAAACTTTTCTCTCTGGCCGAAAGCCTGGGCGGTGTTGAAAGCCTGATCGGTCATCCGGCCTCCATGACGCATGCAAGCATTCCGCGAGAAGAAAGGCTAAAGCATGGACTCACCGATTCGTTGATCAGGTTAAGTGTGGGAATTGAGGACGCCGATGATCTTATCGAAGACCTGAGAAATGCCATTGATGGATGATTTCAACAGACTTTATACATTCTTAGAAACCCGGGTTGAAAAGTATAATCAGCC
>JBIQMB010000166.1:0-6942 GCA_044463745.1 Chitinophagaceae bacterium
CACGGTAGAGCGCCATGAGCTGTCGAACCAATATTCCTTACGGCTTTCATCCTTAAATTTTATTTCATAATAATCCCTTACATCGCGCATGGCATTGGTGAACCCAAAAGCGATGTGATCATTGTACCCGATTATGACGTGGGGAGCTCCGGGAAAAGTAGCACCATACACATTGTATTCAGGTGTACTGATCTGCATTTCGTACCACAGCGAAGGCAGGTTGAGGCCAAGGTGTGGATCATTGCACAAAATGGGAGCGCCGCTTTCCGTTTTGCTTCCTGCCACAGCCCAGTTGTTGCTACCATTATCCGGGTCGGGCTTGTCTGCATCTATCAAATTGGTGCGCTTATATCTGAAGTATAATGAATCAGCCGACTCAGGAACGTGTAATGGCGAGGGGGGTGTTTCAAAGAAAGTTCCTTTGGGAACAATCGGATCGAGCGAATCCATAACGATTGGATAAATCTTTTCAAAATCGGCAGAGGTAAAGGCTGCTAGGGCATTTGTCATTTCAAAATCCTCTTCAAATCCGGCCAGATCTAATGCCATCGCTTTTAAGAATAAAGCCGATTTAAAGTTGCTCCATTTTTCAGGCTGATAGCCCAGCATTTTATATTCGAGAGGCAATTGGCGGGGAGACAAGCTTTCTATATAGGCATTCACACCAGCCGTGTAGCTATTGGCCGCAGCCAGGGTTTCAGGGTCTTTTTCGATTTCTTTCAAAGCGTTTTCGGCGCCATAAACCATTCCGAGCCTCCGCATATTCCGGTCAAAGTTTACAAAATTTTCACCCACTATTTCACTCAGCCGGCCTGCTGCAGCGTGGGTTTGAAATTCCATTTGCCATAACCGGAATTTGGCATGCAGATATCCCTGCACATATAGTGCATCATGCTCATTGCGCGCAAACACATGCGGTACCAAACGATCATCGAAATAAACCGTAGTAAGATCATGCAGCCCCGGTATCTCCATATATCCGTTATAATCTTTATCATAAGGTTCTGCGTTTTGCCAGATGCCCTGTTGTGGATTGAGGAGGCTGCCCATGGCAACGGGCGTCAGTATGGTTGAGTTAAGGATAACGATCAGAGCGGCCGCAATGACCGAGCATATCAAGAGTGGTGCAATTCTCATGCAATAATGATTTGATATTATTTTTCGGAGTGTAAAATAATAAAATATTTGCACTAACCGGGAATCACTCTTTAGTCTATCGCAAACTATTCAGAATAGAATCCATCATCCAGCCAGGGGCAAACGAATGATAACCTTGGTGCCCAGGGCTTGCGAATTGCCATCGTCTTTAAGATCAATGATTTTAATCTGCAGATTTCTATTGCCCGTAATTTGTTTCAAAAGAGCAACTCTTTCTTCGGTAACCTGTATGCCTACGGATTGTTTTTTGAATAATTTATTCTCCTGGCTGGCTTTGGCGGCTTCCCTACCTACGCCATTGTCTTCCACCTCACAAACGATCAGATTCTCGTTTCTGTAAAAACGGATGATGAGCAAACGCTCACCATCATCTTTGTGAGAGAGGCCATGCAATACCGCATTCTCTACAAAAGGCTGTACCACCATGGAAGGAATGACCACTTCATCCACATCCAGTTCAGGAGATATCTCTATCCGGTAATTCAACTTTTCTTCCAGTCTGAAATTTTCAAGTTCCAGATATAATTTCAAAAACCCAATTTCGTCGGCCAGTCTGATTGTTTTGGTCCGACTGTTTTGCAACGTCATCCGCATCAGGTTCGAAAATTTAATCAGGTAAGATGAGGCTTCTTCACGTTTATTTTTCCAGATGTAGTTGTCAATGGAATTCATAGCGTTAAAAATGAAGTGTGGATTCATCTGCGAACGAAGCGATTGAAGTTCGTATTCAAGCATTAACTTATAGCTCTTCTGGCGCCGATTGTACAGGAAGAAAAGAATGCCTGAAAATAATAAAACAATGATGATGCCGGCGGCTACAAGGGTGTATAACCGATTATTCAGTTTTAGCTGATTGATCTGGTTTTCCTGGCGCAATAATCTGATCTGATCTTCTTTCTTATCCAGTTCATACAGCGTTCTCATCTTAGCCATCTGCGGTGTGGCCTGCTCCTTAAAAATGCTGTCCCTCAGTTCGTAAGCTTTATTTAAGAAATCGTATCCTTTATCATAATTCCCCACCATACTTTCCGTTTGCCCAATCACTTTATAAGCATCAATAATCAATGACTGGCTACCGATTTCGCGTGCAATAACAAGGCCCCTGTTCAACACATCCAGGGCATTTTTGTACTCTCCTTTCTTTACATATATTTTTCCGATGGTGATGTAATTATCCGCCACGTTTATCCGGTCACGCAGTCTGTGATTGTACGAAACCGCATCATTCAGATAAGATAAAGCCAGATCGTAATCATTTTTTTTCAGGTAAACTTTTCCCAGCAAATTATAGGTAATGGCCAATCCTTTGTCGCTGTTTTCAAGCTGATTAAACTTAAGTGCTTCCTTATAATAGGTAATGGCCTTATCAAACTCGCCCAGACCCTCATAGGCTTCACCCAGGTTGGCATTGTTGATAGCCTGCCCGATATTGATACCCATTTCTTTTTCCTGCTTCAGGCATTGTTCAAACTCAATGATGGCGCTCTTAAAATCACCGATTGACAAGTAAATGTTTCCAATGCTGTTCATGGCTATGGCGCGGTTTCTTCTGTCGCCCGTAGCCCTGGAAATGTTCAGCGCATCGAAATGATATTTAAAAGCCTTCTCCGTTTCATCCAGCCTGCGATAAGCTACACCCATATTGTTGTAAGCATATGCAATGCTGGTACTGTCGTGTATAGATTGCGAAATTTCGAGTGCTCTTTTATGATTATTGATGGCTTCCTCGTAGCGGGAGGTTTCACGATAAAATACGCCAAGCAGATCGAAACAGCGGGCCTCTCCTTTTTTGTAATTCATCTTTTGCGCAATAGCGAGAGCGCTCAGCAGCATCTTCTCTTCCTCCGGACTGTTTTTCAGGTTGTTTCTCATTTTCAACACGCTTTGTATAATGGTGTCAACCCTGGAAGAATCGGACGGCAGATGGTTAAACTTATTCCACAAGCTATCGGTAAGCTCATTTTGAGCAAAGCCAACACCCATCCCCATACAAAGGATACTGAATAACAGAACAAGTAATCGTAAACCTTTTTTCATAGCATATTGTCAAAAACTTAAAAGTAAATTACGGGATTTTTTTTACTTTTAAAATCGGTTATTTATTCCATAGCAGCTTGAAGGAAAATTAAAAGTAAGTATTTTTTCAATTAAAATAGTAAGCCCAAACCGGAAATTTATTTTTTGTGTGTTTTCCATCCATTCACCGTGATTTAGCTCCTTTCATAATTTTTTAATTTCTGTTTGTTTCGGTCACTCTAACTTTAGCCGGCATAAATTCAACCGCAATATGATACATAAGTTTTTGTTTTTACTCTTTGTCCTCTTTATTTCTCTGACCGGACAAGCCCAAAAATCGTTTTACTTTACCTCTACTCCTACCCTCACTCCTGATGGCAGCCAGGTAATTTTCAGCTACAACGGCAATCTCTGGCAGGCATCTTCCTATGGCGGATTTGCCAACCAGATAACTTCCCTGCAAGGTATCTCTAACCGGCCGCGGGTGTCACCCGATGGCAAGTGGATCGCATTTAGCAATTCACAATTCGGAAACAGTGATATTTATGTAATGCCGGTGGACGGCGGAGATATAAGGCGTCTCACTTTCCATTCGGCCAATGACCTGGTTGATTCCTGGTCGTGGGATGGTAAGTGGATTTATTTTACCAGCAATCGGTACGACCGCATGAGCAGCTACAAAGTGAACCTGAACGGCGGTACACCGCAAAGGGTATTCAGCTCTAACTATTTTGACTATACTCATGATGCGTTTGAACATCCCAAAACCGGAGAAGTCTTCTTTAATGATTCATGGGAAAGTTTTAATTTTTATAACCGGATTGGATACAGGGGGGCTTTTAATCCCGAAGTACAATCCTACAATCCCAAAACGGCAGCATATAAAAAATATACAGACTGGAATGGAAAGGATATGTCGGTTACAACAGACAGAAACGGCAAGATTTATTTCATTTCGGACGAAGCCAACGGCCAATATAACCTCTACACTTTTGACGGAGATAAAAAAGTGGCGCTGACTAATTTTAAAACCTCTATAATGCGTCCCTTTGTAAACGCCAATGGTACCGATGTGGTTTTTGAAAAAGATTTCCAACTTTATATTTATAACATCGCCAAAAAACAAAGCCGTCTCATCCCCTTACAGGGTTATATCAGCAATACGTTGGAAACGAATAAATCGTTTAACGTAAGTAAGAATATCAGCGCATTTGAAGTATCGCCTGATGGAAAAAAGATCGCCTTTGTATCACGCGGCCGATTAATGGTGAGCGATGCCAAAGGGAAATTTGTCAGAGAATTGCAGACCCAACCCGAAGAGAGAGTAGATGAAGTATATTGGTTAAAAGACAATGAAACCATTCTATTTACCCAAACCAATCGGGGTTTCAAAAATCTTTACACCATTAAGGCCAATGATTTTAGTCAGCAAAAACAAATTACAAATGGCCCTAAAAACGATCGTGCCTTAAGCTTCAACAGCGATCATACACAGGCCGCTTATCTGAGTGGCAATGATGAGATACGTTTATTGGATCTGAAAACCATGAAGAGCAGTCTGCTTGCCAAAGATGAAATATGGGGCCTGAATTCTTCTACGCCGGTTTTTTCTCCCGACGATAAATATGTAGCATATAATGCTATCCGAAATTTTGAATCGGATATTTTTCTGATCAGGATAAGCGATAAGAAAGTGTTTAATATTACCAATACCGGTGTTCCTGAAGAAGATCCGGTATGGTCGCCCGATGGAAAGTATATCTATTTTGTAAGCAATCGAACAGAGCCATCTTATCCGTTCGGAATGCAGGACGCAAAAATTTACCGGATGGCTCTTGAGAAGATAGAATCACCTTTTAGAAGCGATATGTATGATTCTCTTTTTGTGGAGAAGAAAAAAGATACCACGAAAAAGAACAGCAAGGATAGTGCCTCAGCCTTTGGTTCAGATAAGAATGTGACGGTCAAAATTGACTTCAGTAACCTGATGAACCGACTGGAAAGAGTAGGTCCGGCCTTTGGTACACAAAGAGGAGTGAAGGTTTTAAAAGATGGCAACAAAACGCGCATCCTGTTTACATCTAACCACGAAAACAATCGTATGGCTCTGTGGCAATTGGTAGAAGAACCTTTTGAAACCAGCAAGACGGAAAAGATTAAGGGGATAGAAGGGTTTGTATCCGGCCTGAGTCTTTATAAAAACAATCATTATGTATTATCTCAGGGTGAGATTTCGAAGCTGAACCTGAATGCTAATTCGGCCGAAAAAATTAATATCAGTTATAGCTTTCCGAAGAATCTCAAGAACGAATTTGAGCAAATGTTTTATGAAGCATGGGCTGTCTTGAACGAAAACTATTATGAGGTTAACTTTAATAAGGTCAATTGGGAAGAGATAAAAAAACGATATGCATCCTACCTGCCGTATGTTGATTCGCGCGATGATATACGCACGTTGCTTAACAATATGATGGGCGAACTCAACACCTCTCATTACGGGTTTAGCAGTTCCGGTGCGGAGGAAGCTACGTACTACAGAAATACAACTGCATCCACCGGCATTATGTTTATGAATGATGCGCCATATACGGTCGATTTCGTAGTAACGGACGGAGCGGCCGATTTTTCTGATGCGCGGATCAGACGTGGAGATGTGCTGGTAGCTGTAGATGGCATCCGGGTAGATCCAAAGCAAAGCAGAGAATTTTATTTTATGGGCACTGAAATTCCGCAGGAAATGATGCTGACCTTTAAGCGGTCGCAGGCAGAATTTAATGTAAAAATCAAACCCGTTAGTTATAGTGTTTCGAGTTCATTACTATACGATATGTGGGAAAACGAAAATCGTCAAAAGGTCAATAGGTTAAGCAATAACCGCATTGGCTATGTGCATATGCGCGACATGAGCATCGGTTCGCTCAACAAGTTTGAGCTGAATATGGTAAGCGATTCGGTGGCAGCCAAAGATGCGCTGATTCTGGATTTGCGCTATAATACCGGCGGAAATGTTCATGATAAAGTGCTACAGTTTTTATCGCGCAAACCTTATCTGAAATGGAAGTACAGAAATGGCAAACTGAGTCCGCAGCCAAATTTTGCTCCTGCCGCCAAGCCGATCATTGTACTCATCAATGAACAGACTTTGAGCGATGGTGAAATGACCACAGCGGGTTTTAAAGAGCTGGGTCTTGGTACGGTTATCGGAACGGAAACTTACCGTTGGATTATTTTTACCACTTCGGCTCGGTTGATTGATGGATCTACCGTGCGCCTGCCATCCTGGGGATGTTATACCCTGGATGGGAAAGACCTGGAAAAAACCGGTGTGGCTCCTGATATATATGTAAAAAACACCTTTATGGACAGGATGCAGGATAAAGACCCGCAGATAGAAAGAGCGATTCGTGAAATTATGAAGGATTTGAAATAGTGCTATTGGATGAAAAAAACCTATAAGGTTTCAAAAACCTTATAGGTTTAAAATCTTCCTTACTCGCGGTGTCTCCTGTAAAGGACGCTGCGTTTCAACTTCTTAAATCCTGCAGCGTACCTAAAAAGAGATGTTAACAAGAAGAGGATAAGCTGAAAAAATATCAAGTTCAAATAATTTGAATCCTCCGGATTCACTCTTGATTTCATGGCTGTTTTCTATAAACATGAGAACCCGCCGGGTTCATGGAGAAACGTCTTTTTCTTTCATTGGATTATCAGTAATCAAAAGAATGATTTGGTTCAATAACATATCCTCTTAATCCCAGAGGGATTATA
>JBIQMB010000167.1:0-6923 GCA_044463745.1 Chitinophagaceae bacterium
AATTGAATCGTGTCATAACCGCCGAAGCTGATTCAACACATTTTATTGAGGTTGGCTTAATGACGTACAAAACAAACAGACCAAAATTTGATTGAGGACATGTAATGCAGGTCATATAAGGTTTACATGTTGAATTGGCTATCTGTAACCATTCTTCTATGTGAGCATCTTTGTAATTAGTGATTTCGGACCAGCATTCTTCGGAAGGATCGTAAGGAGTTACCGGATCTTTGGTAATGACCCCGAATACATTATTGGTTTTGGCAAGCCTGGATACCTTAATTCCATTACTTTCGCCTTTGACTATGGCTTCCAGTTCGGCTTTACTACCTACCAGAATTCCTTTTTCCACACCCCTTTCAGGTGATGTTACATTGAATGAAATGGCATACTTTTCATCGCCCGGTTTAACTGTATTTTCTTTTTTACAAGAAACAAAAATGGTTAAAATAAGGGTTAATAATCCCAATGATTGAATTAGCTTTTTCATGACTTTAAATTTTGTTAGATTAAATTTGTTTTCATGAGTAAATCAATCGCTTTAAAGAATTGTTACCCCTCCCGAAAAAATATTTTCCGGCTCAATCTACTTTTGTCAACGCACTCCCTTTGTGAGCAGCAATATAATCTGATTTATCACTTTTAATCTCATACTGCGGTTCATCTTTTGAAGCATGATGGGTGTAACCTTTATATTGGAAATCTTCTTTGTGAACCTTTACAATCTTTCCGGTCACATGTCCGGCTTCCGAATTCCATTTTACATGATCGCCTACTTTAAATTTCTCTGCCATTATTAATCAATTTTATTATTTAGATGCAAGATTGATGCCGTAGAAAAGTTCCCTTTATTAATGCGATTCGAAAAATGTACTCTTAAAAATTAAAAAATCTTTTTGCCGGAACGAATTTTTGATTTAATTTTGTTGTTTAAACAACAATTGTTATGACAACAAGAATAAAAAATGAAGATATGTTACACTTGTTAACCGGACGAACACCGTTGGGAATCAACAGGTTGTTGAGTCATTATTTAAAATTAGCCGGCATTTCTCTCTCCAAAGAACAGTGGAGCATCATGGCTGCGCTGTGGAAAGAGGATGGCATTACACAGCAAACACTGGCAGACGCTACCTACAGAGACAGGCCCGGAACAACCCGGCTTCTGGATAATCTGGAAAAAGAAGGATATGTAGAACGCAGGCCACACGAGTCAGACAGAAGAACCAATCTGATCTATTTAACAAGCAAAGGCAAAAAAATCGAATCGAAAGTGGTAAAGGCGCTGAACGAAACCATTGCAACCGTCACTCGAAATATTTCAGACGAACAAATAAACATTCTGCGATTAACCTTCGACCAGATCAACAAAAATATTGAACAAACCGAGCAAAATAAATAATATGAAACGATCAGGACTTTTACTCACCAGCATGTTAATGTTTTTCTTTTTGGGCTCAGACGCTCAGGTGGTTCTGCCCCGCGGGCTTGAAAAACCCATCCGGCAGGCACTACAAAAAAGTAAGGAAATCCAGAACAAAGAACTCGATCTGGAAAAGCTTGCACTGGATAAGAAATCGGTTTTGAGTAAGTACATTCCTCGTGTCAACGCCACAGCAGGATACGCATATATTGATAATCATATCGTCATTGATTTACCGGGATATAAACTTCCGGTTACGGGCGCAGAACTTTTTGCAGGCAAAAGCTCTATCGATAACAACCTCAACGCTGTTCATGGAGGAGTCATGGCACAAAGTGTACTCTTTAGCGGTATGCAAATACAGAACGGTGCCAGAGCAATGGAGCAAAAAAGAATTGGCGATTCGTTGCTGATTGAAACCGACCGGGATAACCTTATTATAGACGTGGTAATAAGCTTTGACAAATTGAGATACATAGAGGCCTCGGAAAAATTGATTCGCGATAGCGAAAGCCGATTGGCCGTGGAAGAGGAGAGGGTAAACAGAGCCATCGAAAACGGGCTGGCGGTGCCTTTTGACCGTGACAAGATTAAGCTGGCCAGACTCGAATTAGAATCTAAAAAAATGGAGCTGCAGGAATCCAAAGATCTGCTCTTTAACAAGATCACCTGGTTAACCGATTTATCGGATAATGAAATACGGCAGATTAGTTATGAACTACAGCCCATCGTTTTGCCACAAGGAATTACAGCAGATCAAAAACAGGAATTGCAGGCTTTATCCGCTTATAAAAAAGCGAGTGAATATGTCTTAAAAAAGGAGAAAGGAAGTTTTTTGCCTCAGGCTGCAGCCTTTGCAGGCGTGTCTTATACGAGTTTATTTAACGGCTCGAGCCAGTTTCATTTATCAGACTTGCCGGCACAAACTCCACAGCCGCATATCAAACTCAATGAGTTTTCCATGGCACCTACCATGATGGCGGGCGTGGTTTTGAAATGGCAAATCTTTGGTGGCACGGAGAGAAAAAATAAAATAAAGCAGGCTGAACTTAACATCAGGCAACTGGAAAATAAACTGGAAGACAGCAGGGATAAACTCAACCTTTTGTTATCGCAAAAGATGCTTTCGTACCAAAATAAATTCAGGCAAATAGAGCTGGCCGCTCAGCAGCAACACATTGCACAAAATACACTTACACTTGCCGAAAAGCAATACCGGCAAGGGTTGATCTCGGTCAATCAAAGGCTGGAAGCCGAAAATGATTTCGTAAAAAGCGAACAGCATCATACCGAAATTTTAACCGATCAGCGCAGGGCAGCACTTGAAGCCGCTGCAGTAGCAGGTAAACTTTCAGAACAAATTCAATATAAAAATTAAATTATCAGATTCTCAGAAATAATAAGTTATGAAACTAAAAGTAACGATTGTTTTAGCTGCCATCATGCTGGCAGGATGCGCAGAAAAATCGCAGGCACCTCTTCATGGCAAAACAGAACAGGAAGAAATTTCAGTAGTAGGAAAACTTGCCGGCAGGGTTCAGACGATTTTGGTTAGAGAAGGTGATTTCGTAAAGAAAGGAGATACCCTGGCTATACTCGACATTCCGGAAGTGGACGCTAAAAAAGCGCAGGCCGCGGGCGCTATCGAATCCGCTTCAGCACAATATCAGATGAGCGTAAAAGGTGCTACCCAAAATCAGCTTACTCAACTCAATGCCAAGAAAAGCGCCCTGGAAGAGCAATTCGCTTATGCCGAAAAGTCGGTAACCCGACTGAAAAATATGGTAAAAGACTCTCTGATACCTCAGCAAACCTACGATGAGGCATACGCTAAGTATCAGGGAGCCAAAGCACAATTAGCAGCCGTGAATGCAGAGATTGCGGATGTGAGCCATGGGGTACGGATAGAGCAACAGCAGATGGCTTTGGGTCAAAAAAACCGTGCATTGGGTGCCATGCAGGAGGTTAGTACCGCTGAAAAAGAAAGATACATCCTGGCTCCGGCTGATATGACGATTGAAACCATAACCTTAAAACAAGGTGAGCTGGCGCTACCCGGATATACATTATTCAAGGGTCCTTTACCCGGCACCACTTATTTCAGATTCACGCTTCCCGAAACAGAACTGGCAAAAATTAAAAAGGGAATGGAAGTGACCGTGCATGTTGTATATGATAACCGCGATATACCCTGCACCATATCGATGGTAAAGCAATTGCCGGCGTATGCCAACATTGCCACTGCTTACCCTGATTATGAAATGCAGCAGAGCCTGTTTGAAATCCATGCCGTGCCGGTTGATTCCGCAGATGTTTCGGACCTCTTTTCCAAAACCACCGTAACTCTCAAACTTTGATAAATGAAGAACTTTTTTAACCTCTTAGGGCGGGAGTTCAGGCTCTTTTGGTCAAACCGGATTCTCAGATTGCTATTTATTGGTGCGCCCTTGTTATATGCGGTTTTGATGGGTTATGTTTATCAGAAAGGGAAGGTGACTGACCTGCCGATTATCGTGGTTGATCAGGACCGGAGCAGCATGAGTAATCGTATCATTGATATGTTTGAAGACAATGAGATTCTGAAAGTAGCGATAGTAAAACCCAATGACAACAACCTTTCAAGGGAAGCCATTGATCTGGATGCCGCCTGTATCGTCATCATTCCGGAAGGGTTTGAAAAGGAGGTCCTCACCCGGCGGAACCCTGAAATCGTGACGATTGTGAATACCGGAAATGTACTGACAGCCAACTATGCTTCGGGTGCTATCCAGCTTGTATTGGGAACACTGAAAGCCGGCACGCAAATGGAATCACTTCGTAAACAGGGCACGCCGGAGGCACTATTAAGCTCATCGTACGAACCATTCAAAACCACTTTTGTCAAGAAATACAACCGCAGCACCAATTACATGTATTTTTTATGGCCGGGCGTATTGGCCACGGTTTTACAGCAGGTGCTGCTCCTTGCATTGGCTCTTTCTTTTGCCAGTGAATACGAACAGGGCACCTTTGCAGAATTGACCCGGCGAACCAATCTTATTTCCATGATTGGCGTTAAGATTATTCCCTACCTGATCATGAGTTTTGGAATCTGGTTACTATACTGGGGTTTCACCTTTTGGTTCAGGATTCCTGTAAACGAAAATATTGGCGCGCTCACGCTGGTTGCCGGTGTATTTGTTTTGTCGGTCACTTTTATCGGCATTCTGGTGAGTATTCTGATTCCGAATCAGCTAAAGGCTACAGAGGTTTTGATGGTGATCGCTACGCCCAGTTTTATTTTAAGTGGATTCACCTGGCCGCTCAGCCAGATGCCGGTGTGGGTTCAGCATATTGCCTCCGGTATCCCGTTAACTCACTTTCTGAAAGCTTTCAGAATTCTGCTTGTGGAACACGGCACCCTTCAACAAACCTTTCCGGCGGTGATGTCGATGGTTTGGATAGGCGTGGTCTGCGGCTTTGGATCCGTCATCGCATTATACTTTAAGCGGAGGCAGGTGAAAAGAATGATGAGAATTGCCAAATAAATCCGGCGCTTCAAATCGTGATCCTATATAATAATTGACCTCAAGAAAAATGCGCTTTACAACAACCGCAGAGTTATTGTAAAGCGCATTATATTTTAAAAATACTTCTAAGACACCGCTAAATTAAATCATTAGGCTCCAGATCATAGAATCGCCCATACTTCCAAATCTGCCTCCACCACTGTCCTGAAACCGCTCTTTCACTATTTTGATCAATTCTTGTCTGCTTAATTTCTGGGCTTTGTTATCCACCGGTGGTTTTATCTTTGATGGGTCAACATTCACCACACTTACTTTGGTGGCATACCAGGTAGTGTGAAGACGGTTAATCACAAGTCCGAGAATGGTTCCGGGTAATCCTGTAAAGCTCTCCGGGCCGCCATCAGCCAAAATTTCATCCGTATAAAAAGCCACGACAAAAACAGAATCCATGATAATGGTGGTAGCTCTGCGACAGGTAAATCCGGCTATGTCGCGAAAATCATTGGTAATCTTCCAATCATAATGCTTTACACTGTCCGTAATTAAATACGATTTCTCGAATAAATTCTTTAGCAAGGTCTGTTCTCCATTTTTCAAATCGGTATAAATAACATCATCTGTTCCGGATGTCATAGAGAAAAAACTTCTCTGATTTTTATCTGCCGGAAGTGCTTTATACAGCGACTTATCCCCATCCGTTTCATAACTGTAAAAGGTGCTGGAATACTGCGGAATCCGATCTTTCATTTGAGCGGCAAATTCCGGAAGTGTGGCCCATGTATTTACTTTCTTCTCATACTCTATTTTTACATTCTGTAAAATTGGACTCTGAGCCATCATAAATAATGGTAAGAGCAGTGCAAAAGGTACTATTAAAATCTTTTTCATTTTTTTCTTTATTAAAATTAAAATCTCATTGATCTGCCCGATGAGGAGCTGCTACTTCCGCTTCCGGTTGTATTAAAATTATACGTCAGTGTTATCAATCCATAGCGCTGGAAAGTCAGGTAATTTCTTTCTACAATTGCATTTGGCTGAATAACTCTTTCATATCCTTTATTCTGATCCAGGATATCATTGATGCTGAACCGAAGAGTCAATTGCTCTTTTTTCAGGAACCGTTTTTCGATGAATGCGTTCCATACCATCACCTGATTTTTGGTATCTGCTTCGTTCAGCTTTTCGCGATATTCAAATTGAATATCTGTTCCCAGATCAATCTTGAATGGGAAAGTATAACGACCATCAAATCTTATATTCTGTATCCAATAATTTCTGTCAGAAGCGGTGCTGATACTGGATTTGGATGAATTGTAGGATGGTCCGTAATTCAATGAAAACTCGTATCGGTTTGGAAGACGATTGCTGATATCCACCGATGGTGAAATAGTCAGGCTTCTGGATTCATTTTGCCTTCCGTTGATGAAGTTTGAATTTTGCGAAAGCATGATATTGGGTGACATTCCTGCTCTCCAGTTGGTCTTACCAATTTTTCTTGAAAAGCTTGAAAACAGGCTTAGTGAATAATTCCCATTCACGTTTATATACTTTGTAACCTGCTTCCCAAACTCATCTATCGTATAACTGCTATTGATCTGATTGGCCGTAGTATTAAAATTAAGTCCGGCAAACAGGTACTGATCCTTCATCATCTGAAAACTGTTATAGTTCAATCCGATACTATTACTGAATGACTGCTTCAAATCCGGATTTCCGACCACAATATTCATGGGATCACTATTATTTTTTAACGGCTGCAACTGATCGATCGTAGGCTGACTGGTACTTCCATTATAATTCAGGCTCAGGCTCGAAAAAGAACTGAATCTGTACCTTAATGTTCCTCTCGGAAACAGGTTGGTATAGCTGTATGACCGTCCGTTATTCCCAAACCGGTCATCCTGATTTACCGAAGTGTGGCTCACATTACCTCCTGCGGTGATGTTGAGTTTTTTGCCCTGGTAACTGTAGTTGATTCCTCCACTGTTGGT
>JBIQMB010000168.1:0-6874 GCA_044463745.1 Chitinophagaceae bacterium
AATTTAAATTGGAACTTTCTCCAGGTATTGCGAACCAGATCAAGTTTTCCGAAACGAACCGTAACGCTATCTTCAAACCCGGTTAGAAACATCCGCATAAAACGTATGGATTTGAAGTCCGGTATATTTCCGATTTTTTTGTTGTAGCTGTCAAGCGGTATCCGAAATTGATACCATGTTTCGTTTCTCGACTGGCCATTAGCAAGTTTAACCATCACTACTTTTTTATCTACGATGTAATTCGTACCAATAGACATCTCCGGTGCAGATGGCGGTTTCAGCGTCACCATATACTGAAAATATTCCTCTGTTTCGTTCAATGTATTATCCCGGTTAGCATCCTCCTGATCAGGGTACATGGTAGCGGCAGATGAAAATTGTGAATTATTATCAGCTACCGGAGAGTTACCTTGCGGATTGCTGTATTTTTTATACCGTTCCAATATTCCGGCATTACGGGCATCATGTTGCTCGCCACGGTAATATTGATAATTATCAGATGATGGATCGGCCAATGCATTCTGGTAAATAGCCGACCCTGTGCCAAAATTAGCTGCCAGTACATTCAGGTAATCATTTCTTCTGAATGCTACCTCAGCACTATCAGTAAGGCCATCATATCCTACATCCTGATAAGCCCTGTCGCGCGGGTCATTACTAAAAGCATTGGTCACCTGGGTCGGATTTCGCGGTACAATACCCCAGATAGAGGTATCTACAAGTGCAGGCAAATTCGGTGTAGGTAATCCATTTTCATAAAAACGTCTTGAGTCTTTAAGCACATCTTCCGAAATGTCTCCAAGGTTTATATAAAATTTTCCACCTGTACCGGATGGATTTAAAACAAAGGGATCCTGAATCCACATTTCAATGTATTCAATATTGGCAGACTCGAAGTCTGTTTGATCCAGCGAACGCATCATCCCACCCCATTTGCTTTTTGGATTTATAAACTTACCGGCAGAATTTAACTGAGATGGCGAGGTTTCATAATTATATGGACCACGATCCTGAGGGTAAAAAGAAAGATCAAATGTAATCAGTTGGTTCTGTCCGAAATCAGTAGTACGCTGCGGAAAAATCTCAGACTGCGAAATGCTTCGTACACGCGGATCAGATAGTGCTTCTTTATTTCCTCTCAATGGATTATTAATATTTTTCGGATCCTGCAACGTAGGCTCAATCTGATACCACGCCATGGCCGCGCGGTTCTTGCCATAATCCAATGAATTGCTTAATGAGGCTTCGGGAAAAAGAACATTATCAAATTCATCCGTAGCGCCGAGTGGTGTAGAAGATAATGACCAGCTAATTGGTGGAAAACGAAGATCAATATTACTGCGGCTTCCTTCAAAATTATCGATGTAAATAACCCCTTTCTGCCCCTTCCCTATTTGCGGCGCATGACCAGGCTTAAAAAAGGCAGCTTCGGCATACGCATTTATCGCCGAAGGAACTGTAGAATAAAAAGAAGGAATTTTATTAAGTATCTTGGTAAGTCCCGGCATATCTTTCCGATAGCTGAAATCAAGACCATACATTGTATTCCGAATGGGGTCTTCACCATAATCTACCTTAGTAAAATAGGGCCTTTCGCTGAGGCGCACAATCGTACCTCCCAGTGCCATTTGCTCTCGTGCCGTATTC
This sequence comes from Chitinophagaceae bacterium, assembly GCA_044463745.1. Lineage (GTDB taxonomy): Bacteria > Bacteroidota > Bacteroidia > Chitinophagales > Chitinophagaceae > Ginsengibacter. Next base: position 1,648 of record JBIQMB010000168.1, read on the forward strand.
TTTAAGATATAGTCCAGCCGCAAGCCCAGATAGCTTTTTTGTTGCATCCCAAACGCCGCATTGTTCTCAAAATTAACCTGAACAGGCACACCTGTGTTCAGAATGGCCTGGTTAATAATTTTAATCGTTCCTAAATCGTAATTAATGGTGTAATCAATATTTTCACGAAGAAGCTGACCGCCTGCTGTAACCGTTACCGAACCTGGAGGAATATTATACCCAATACTTATGTCAGAGGAAGAGGAGCTCTTGGCCGAGCCCTTGATAATGAACCGATCCAGATTTGGAAATTGATTAACTGCTGTGGCCTTTATGCTATCGTACAACGGATAATACAAGCTATCAGCCCCGATAAGCGGGTTTGAAAATACCTTTGGCGAAAGGTCGCGGCCGAATGGCTCCAGAAGCGGAAATATGATCCGGCTATACTGGCTGAGCACGGTATATCCCTCCACAAAATCGTACATACCGTCAGGCTGCGGATCGTTTTGGTTATTAAGCCGATCAAGATTTAGCAAGGTGAGTAATGGTGTTCCTTTATTCAGATCACCAAAGGGCAAATATCTTTTTGCACCAAAACCAGGTTGATCGTAAAGAACATTCAAATCAAAATCCTGCCGCTGCAATGAACCAAAACCAACGCTGTACACGTTTTTCATCATTAATCCCCAGATAGGAAGCGAAGGTCTTTGTGAAGTAGCCTTCAATAGTTTAAGGAAAAGAATCTTTTGATTGCTGGATGCGGAGTCGGGCGGTACATCGGTCGAAAATTCTCCTACCTGGTATATCTTTCCATTGTAAGAATATTGATAAGCTACCGCCAAAACTTCGTCGGGTTGAAGTGGCTGACTCAATGATACAAAACCTACACGCGGGTTATAAATGTATTGTGTGCTGTCAAGCTTTCGGGCATAGGTTTTTTCGTAATCCTGAACCGGACTCAGATTTAGCGAAGACAAGAGATTATTGACGAGAGTTCCGTTCCGGCTGTTGGGGTTGCTGATAATGGTTTGGTACTCATCGTTGGTGTAGTTATCCGGCAGATTGCCCGATACGTTAAAAGGTTTGAAGGGATCTTTTTCTCCCAAATCCATCAACCCTACTATTTCACGCGTGTCGCGGGTTACCGAATTTTTGTTGGTCACCCATACTTCCATTTTCAGTATCTGAACGGGCGTGGTGATGGCCGGTATATTGCTCATCACTTTGTTGTAATTTTCTTTAAAGTACTGAGCAAGCAGGAAGTGACGATTTTCTTCGTACTCATTTACTTTAAACTCAAAATCCTGAGAGGCCGCACCGCCCTGAAGGTTTACACTCTCGCGCTGCGATTTCTGGCTCGATAATACTCCGGTGACATACAATTTCCCAAACTGCAATTCAGTTTTCATCCCAAACAAGGATTGCATTCCGGGAATCAGTGTGCTTCGGCTGGGTAATGAGACGTTCCCTGCTTCAAAACGTTTTACAATGTCATCCTGCCCGCCCGTGTAATCCAGTTTTAATTGGTTACTAAAATCCAGATTAGCGAGGGTGTTGTAACTGATTGGAAACTTCAACTTATCTCCGATATTGGCCATCACATTAAGTTGTGCGTTCATATCAAAATCAAAGCCTCCGTTTTTCCGGGCTCTTTCTGCAAGTGTGGGGTTTTTAATATTTTGTCCCTGATATCCTGCGGTAATATCTACATTGCCCTGAGGTTCTATTTCAATTTTGCCATTACCAAAAAGTCTGTTGAAGAGTTTATCGCCTACCGAGAGTTTGGGCTTAATCAAACCCCGGTTTAGCATACTCAATGTATTTCTTCTTTTCTGAAAATACTCAGCCTCTTGCTTCTGTGACTGCAATTGCAAAAACTCCTGCTCGGTGTAATAGGTAGGATTACGAAAATATCTTCCACCAATTTTTTCATAAACCAGATATGTTTTGGTTGCCGGGTCATACACCACCGAATCGGTAATATTCGGAGGCAATTTAAGATCAAACGGAGAAGGACGATTAAGTAAAAAATCTCCCCGGCGATCGTGAATAGGATAAGGCAAAGTATCTCCTGCTCCTGTGTTCACAGTAGTATCCGTTTGCCCCCATGCTATACTTTGAATCAATACACAGAGTACAAACCAAAAACAACCATATCTCAACCCGGTAAGGAAAGATTTTTTTTCTTTGGGAAACATCCAACAATTTGATTAAGCGTAGAATTAAATCAAATGGCTTTTAGGGATTTTTTTATTAGTTCTTCTAATTTATTTATACCGGGCTCTGTTTTCAAGACTTTTTTTATCGCCTGGTCGGCAACTTGCCTGGCAATACCCAGAGCCACCAATGCATTTAACGCATCATTACTTAAAGTATTGCTGTTTAATGGATTAATTGCTGTAGGAGTTGTGCCTTTTCCGATCTTATCGCGTAATTCGAGCACCAACCTTTCAGCAGTTTTTTTTCCGATTCCCTTTACACTTTCCAATGTTCTGTGGTCGCTAAGCAAGATAGCGTTGGTTATTTCCTGTGGTTTGAGGCTCGACAACATCATCCTGGCTGTAGCCGCTCCAACACCTGACACACTGATTAACTGTGTGAAAATCTCCTTCTCCGACATGTCGTGGAAACCGAATAATGTATGTGCATCTTCCTTAACCTGAAGATAAGTATAAAGCTTCCCCTCCGTTTTATCCTGAATCTCAGAAAAAGTATTCAAGCTAATATTAACCTCATAACCAATACCCTGTACATCCACATATACCATTGCGGGCGACTTATAGGTAAACTTTCCGGATAAGTATGCGATCATGATGGATATTGAAAGTGAATATTAGCGGCTCCAAAAGTAAGACTTTAAGATTAATCCGTTCTAAATTCGGAGCAAATTTAATAATCTATACTCCAATTGATAATTCATCCGTATTTTTATCCCATTAATATAACAAATAATTTCGAATGAGCGATAAGAAAATCACTGCTGCTATTACGGCTGTCGGAGGTTATGTACCGGAAGATAAGCTGACCAATGCTGATCTTGAGAAGATGGTTGACACCTCAGATGAATGGATCAGAACCAGAACGGGAATCTCTGAAAGACGAATTTTAAAAGGAGAAAATAAAGGTGTTTCAGCCATGGCTGCACCGGCAGTAGAAGACTTGTTAAAAAGACGGGGGATAAAAGCTGAAGAAATTGACTGTCTGATATGCTGTACTGTCACTCCGGATATGTCATTCCCGGCCACAGCTAATATTGTGTGTGATAAGATAGGTGCGGTGAACGCCTTTGGGTTTGACCTTTCTGCTGCATGCTCAGGGTTTTTATTCGGTGTCACAACCGGAACTTCCTTTATTGAAAGCGGACGCTATAAAAAAGTGGTGGTTGTAGGTGCCGACAAAATGAGCGCTATCATTGATTATACAGACCGCACTACCTGTGTACTATTTGGCGATGGAGCAGGTGCTGTATTATTAGAACCGGATACTGAGGGATTTGGCATCCTTGACAGCATCCTTAAATCAGATGGGTCAGGAGCTCATTATCTTAAAATGCCTGCGGGAGGATCGGCCAGGCCGGCTTCGATGGAAACGGTAAAATCTAAAGAGCATTACATTTATCAGGAAGGCCAGCAGGTTTTTAAATTTGCTGTAAAAGGAATGGCTGATGTTTCGTACGAACTTTTGCAAAAAAATCATCTGACCGGAAATGATATTGCATGGCTGGTTCCACACCAAGCCAATAAAAGAATCATTGACGCTACAGCCAACCGAATGGGGTTGGATCCTAAGAAAGTTATGATAAACATTCAGCGTTATGGAAACACAACATCTGCTACCATACCACTTTGTTTATGGGAATGGCAGACCCAACTTAAGAAAGGCGACCTGATAGTAATGGCAGCCTTTGGTGGCGGTTTTACCTGGGGAGCCACGCTCGTAAGATGGGCCTACGATACCCCTGAGAGTTAATTATTAAAGTTTAACCGTTAACCCAACTCCCATCACCTGCTTGATCTGCAATGCAGGCGAGTCATTGTTTTTGCCAAACAATTTAATATCGTCGTCATATATCAGGTCAACACCAAAACTTGCTGACAAAATTTTTGATATCTGAAAAGTAAGCATGTTATTCATCATCAGGTCAATATTCTCCGGATGACTTTTGTAGTTACTGAATAAGTCTAGTTTACCAATGTAGGTGATATTTTCGCGAAGCTTCTTATTGTAAGTAATACTTGCAAAAGCGCCAATTTCGTTCTTCACATGCTCGCCGGGATTAACTCCATACGAGCCTAATGCAGAAAGGCTGTCGTTCATAACAAAAACCCAGCGGCTGGTAACAGGCGAAACAAAAATGGAGAGCCCATCAGTAGGTTTGAAATCAAAACCAAGGCTCAACAAAAGATATCCTGGCGACATCCAGTTCGAAAGCAGATCCTTGCCACCATCCTCCTGATATTTATACCCTTTTGAAAACTGGCTTTGAAAATTAGCCAGAAATGCCACGTTAATTTTATCTGTCAAACCATACCCAATTTTAGATGCGAGGTCTATCCGATCATCATTTTTTCTGGTACCCTGGCTGGTAGTATTGAGAACACCATAATTAAAATTGGCCCCGTTATCCCAACTTATCCTGTCTTTTTTATACCTGGCCCACAAACCAAAATAAGAATTTAATGAGAAGCTAAAGTCGTCTCCGCCTGCTGCCCAGTTTTTCTGGCTCCCCTGCCCTATGTTTAAGGTAAATGTCCCCCCGGTCGTCCACAACTTTCCACTGTCTCGTTTGGGCAATTCCTTTACCGAAGCAGCCTTGGCCTTTAAATCAGTAACCGTCTTGTCTTGCGCCATTACCTGAATGGTAAAAAAGGAAATAAATACCATTAAAAATGCAATGCAAATCTTTTTCATCATATCACGTTTTTTTAAAATGGGTGCAAAACTAAGGAATAATCAGATATTTGCGTTATCCTACGCTATTGGCATCAACGATGAAGACAAGTAGATAAAAATCATTCAATAAAGAAGTATGGAAGATTTAATAAAATTGCTCGCAAACAAACACCGGCTTTCTGAAGCGGAAGCACATGATGTATTAATAACGATTAGCGACTATGTAAAACAAAAATTCCCTATGCTGGAAGGTGCTATCAACAACCTTTTTCAGACTCACCAGAGCCCTTTTTCTCCAAAAACCGGTAATGAGAATCAAGGGGATACGGATAAAAATGTTACAGATGTCCCT
>JBIQMB010000169.1:0-6850 GCA_044463745.1 Chitinophagaceae bacterium
ACTATTGGCTTGTAGGCAAGGATACACTCGATCTATCCGTGTCCGCAAGCGAGTACGGTAAAGACAGCACACTTTCCGTGAGCACGTTTCATTCAAAACCCATAATGTTTACCGAAGTGTTGGATAAAATAAGTGAATGCTTTTCGCTGATTCGGGAAGATTTTCGCTTATCAGGACTCCGGTCATTGTATTTTGAATCGCCCATTTATTATCCTAATCTGGCTAAAGAATTATCGGCAGCGCATGAACAGCAATTTGGAAGAAAGAACATCGGTTACGAACGGTTGAACCGGCTTTTGCTCAGTTCAAATCTGAACAAAAGGCTTGACAGTTTTGTAAATCCCCTGGGTAAAAAAGTTGAGCGGTACAGTATCGAAAAGTTCCATTTAACCGATAAAAAAGGTTTTACTTATTATCTGCCAAACGCAGATATATCCCGGTATCCTGAATTTTCTCTTCATGGGATGGGGCTGCATGTGCAACTGGAAGATGTAGCAAAATAAAGGAATATCCTACATCTGTACTTTTTCTCCGTAAGCCAAATCTCCGGCGTCGCCCAATCCGGGCACGATGTATCCCTTGGCAGTCAATTCATCATCAATATCACCACACCAGATTTTGGCTTTAGGCGCTTCGCGTAGCACATAGTCAATCCCCACTGTACAGGCCAGTGCACACACAATATGTATTTCAGATGGCTGGCCCACATCGCGGATATACTGAATGGTTTTAACCAGCGATGCACCTGTGGCAAGCATGGGATCAGAAATGATGGCTACCCTGTCTTCCATATCGGGGCAAGAGATATAGTCGAGGCTGATTTCGAAAGTTCCGTCCGATTTATTGTGCTTTCTGAATGCACTGATGAATGCATTATCTGCCTTATCAAAAAAGCTCAAAAGACCCTCATGCATGGCCAGTCCGGCGCGCAGAATAGTGGCCAGTACAGGTTGTTTTTTTAACACCTTGCAGGTAGATGTTCCCAGCGGCGTAGTCACTTCCCTGCTTTCCCATTCAAGGCCTTTGCTGATTTCGTATGCGCTTACGGCAGCGATTCTTTTCAGATTTTCTCTGAACCGCATTCTGTCCTGCTGTATTTCTATATCACGGATTTCGCTAACCCAATTACTGACAAGAGAATGTTCTTTACTAAGATTGATAACCATGAAGGGGTAAATTATTTTTTTCGGATTTTAAGACAAACTGCCTAATCATTTAATTTTGAACAAAACTAATCAACTTATCTAAAAAATGAACTATTTAGCTATAGGATTGATGAGCGGCAGTTCGCTCGATGGCCTGGATATGGTATTGGTATCTTTTAATGAAGACAAAGGCAAATGGAAATACGAAATTAAAGCAGCCGAATGTTCCCCCTTCTCATCATCATGGAAAAACAAGCTAAAAGGCGCTACCGAACTGGATGCCCGATCGTATATGCTCCTTGATACAGCATTTGGCAAATACTGCGCCGATAAGGTTAATGCGTTTCTAGAAAAAAAGAATTATACCGGACGCAAAAGGCCCGTGGTTATTGGTTCGCACGGCCATACTACCTTTCACCTGCCCGAAAAAAAAATGACCCATCAGTTAGGAGGTGGAGCAGCACTGGCCGCAAATACGAAAATTGACGTAGTTTCAGATTTACGATCGATGGATATTGCTTTTGGTGGCGAAGGCGCACCCATTGTTCCCATTGGAGAAAAACTGCTTTATCCCGGATATCGCTTTTTTATGAACATCGGCGGCATCTGCAATGTTTCAATTCATGAAGGTAAAAAGGTGACCGCATTTGACGTTTCGCCGGCCAACCGCGTGCTGAATTTATTGGCGGGCGAGGTAGGAAAAGCTTATGATGCCGGAGGCCGAATGGCATCAGGTGGAAAGGTTGATACGGCACTCTTAGAGAAATTAAACAGGCTCGGATATTATCGCAAACCGGCCCCAAAAAGCCTGGCCAATAGCTTTGGGACGGATGTTTTATACCCGATGATAAAAGATTCAGGCCTGGAGATTCGGGATGCATTGGCCACGTTTTGCGAACATATTGCTATGCAGACCATGAAGGCGCTCATGCCTTTTGCCGGTAATAAAAAGCAGAAAATGCTTGTAACAGGAGGAGGCGCATGGAATGAACATCTCGTCAGCCGATTAGGGTATTACCTGGATTCATTGAAAATAGAAGCAGTTATTCCTGATGCTGACACGGTGAATTATAAAGAGGCGCTTATAATGGCCTTCATTGCGGTACTGAGGATCAGAGAGGAAAGCAATGTGCTGGCCACGGTTACAGGTGCGGCAAGAAACAATTGCGGGGGTGCTTTGTGGACTGTTAAATAAATGGCCATAATTTTATTTTTCACTTTTTCACTTTAATTTCAGCATCCAAATCATGATGCCAATATGAAATCAATCAGTTTTGCCAGCGGGTTGCTGGTCTTTTTCTTATTTGCCTGCTCCTCAACCGATCATCAAACCAAAGAAGAAAAGGAGAAAGCCAGTTATGAACAGATGAAAAAGGAGTTGCTTGAAAAGGAAGAAAAAAATCCGGTTTTATTTTTAAGTATCTCTGGAAATAACAAGAAGAACATGATCGGGCAGACCGTTGTAAAGGGAAAGATCAACAGTTCGGCCAGGATGGCGGTTTTTAAAGATATCGATATCCAACTTGATTTTTATAGTGAAACCAAAGCGCTGCTTGAGTCAGATAGTGAAACCATCTATACCGAAATTAAGCCGGGAAGTTCAGAACATTTTAAAACAAAATATTTTGCTCCCAAAGGGACAGACAGCGTAGCACTTACAATTAAGGGTGCAAAAGTTGTGGAGCAATGACGAAGGTATCCCTGCATAGGCAGGCGCTGATTAGCGACAAGCGATTAGCTAAGATCATCCTTCCACAGGAAGAAATTGCACTTCAGAAAAGGAATAAGGTCTATCTGAGGCTCTGCAGTTCTATATTATCACAACAATTAAATGTAAAGGTAGCGCGCACGCTTTATCAACGATTTCTGAATCTCTATGGTGATAAGGAACCCACTGCCATACAAATTCTGGAAACACCGCAAGAGTCGCTTCAGCAGATCGGTTTCTCGCAAGCCAAAAGCCGGTATGTGCATAATGTTTGTCAATTTTTTCTTGAAAACAAAATCACCGACAAGTCATTACACGCTATGCCGGATGAAGAAGTGATTAAACTCCTGACTGAAATAAAAGGTGTGGGTAGATGGACTGCAGAAATGATTTTGATTTTTACGCTTGCACGCGAGGATGTTTTTCCGCTTGATGATCTGGGCATTCGTAATTCGATGATCGATCTTTACAAAATCAGAGAAACTGATAAAAAGAAGCTGAATGAAAAGCTTATCCGTATTGCAGATAAATGGAGGCCGTACCGAACCTATGCATCTCGGTATCTCTGGCTATGGCGCGATGGTGGTGGGTTGTAAATGAAAGTGAAGAATGATTTTTTAGGTAACTTTAGGATACTTATAAGAAGAGATCAGGTTCAAAATGAAACATCGGATTGTAGAAAAACAATACAAACGGAGATTTGAAAAACATTTAATTAAAGTGAGGCATAGAAAGGTTTCGATTAAAATATAGATGAAAACACTTTCAGAAAAGATGAGATTTTTCAAAGAAAAGAAAGCATCACAAATAGCCGCTACTTTCTGCTTACCATCGGGTTATTTATACCGTTTACGATGTTGTTTCTTACCTCAAAACCGGATTGTTTGGAAAAGAACTGGGTAAGTGTTTTGCAGCCATAGCTTCTCACATCAAAACTCGGGTCTAATTTACGCAAGTTACTTCCAAGGGTAGAAATGTACGCTTCATTATCCTCATTCATACTCATATCAAACGCACGGCCGATCAATTTTTTATTTACTGGTTTCTGCTTTATTTTATGCTCTTTTCCTTTTTTGACATCAGAATCAGTTTTAGAATCCAGGTTTTCAACGTAAGTAAAAATTTCGCACGACTTCACAAACGCCAGGGGTGTTTTCTGCTCCCCGATTCCCATCACAAAAGTTCCGTCTTCCCGAATTCTCTTGGCCAGTCCGGTATAATCGCTATCGCTGCTAACAATGCAAAAACCATCTACCAGTCCGGCATGCAGGATGTCCATTGCGTCAATAATGAGTGCGCTATCCGTAGAATTTTTTCCGGAGGTATAGCTAAACTTTTGTATCGGGTTAAAAGCCATCTCATTCAAGATGCTTTTCCACTGGTTCATTTGCGGAGTGGTCCAGTCGCCGTAAACCCTTCGGATGGTAACCTTTCCATACTTCGACGCTTCTTCCAGAATATCTTCAAGCAATTTTGATTGTGCATTATCCCCATCTACAAGCAGGGCAATTTTGTTTGTTTTTGAATCCATAATTTGATTTTTTTAACCGATTGAGAAGGCGGATAGATTACTGCCAAAAATTTTAACCGCTATAGCCAGCAAGATGACACCAAAAAATTTTCGGATAACCGACAGTCCACCGGGTCCCAATGCTTTTTCTATCCACTTCAGAGATTTTAATACAGCGAAAATAACGATCAGATTGATCAGAATAGCCAGCAGAATATTGATATCGAAATAATTTGCTTTCAGCGACATGATGGTAGTAAGCGTTCCCGAACCGGCGATAAGCGGAAACGCAATCGGAACGACACTACCGCTTTTCGGATTTTTATCCGGTTTAAAAAACTCTACCCCCAGAATCATTTCCAATCCGATAATGAATATGACGATACTTCCAGCTACGGCAAATGAGTGAACATCAAGGCCCAGCAATTTCAGAAACTGCTCTCCCAAAAAAAGGAACAGAATCATTAAAAACCCGGATGCAAACGTAGCCTGACCGCTGCGTATATGGCCGCCCATTTTATCCCTCAGGGTAATCAGCACCGGAATGGAGCCCAGCATATCGATCACCGCAAAGAGTGTAAAAGATATGGTGAATATTTCAGCGGCCGATATATTCTCAATCAGGGGCATTTTATTTTTTTTGCAAAATTACGATTTCCTTTTTGGCCTGAGGCAGGTCGATTTGGGAATGAAGTTTTGTACAAATTTACTGCGGCGGAAACTCATCAATAAACCTGGCTACACTTCTGCGCTTACATTAATGGCAATTATTTCGGAAAACGGGTTGCATAACAGAATTTACCCCGTTGGATAAAAAAAGAATGGGGATCATAATGTTCCTTCGGACTTGCTTGTTTAATACGCCGAGAAAAGTTCTCCCGCAGATGTCGCAGATTTGCGCAGAGGTTGTTTTTGCTTCGCAAAAAAACGGAACCCGCCATTCAATTCATTTATCAACGGTAAGGTCGTACATACAGGGCTAAATAACTAACCTTAAATTTATTTCTACCAAAGGATCGTGCTGCTGGCACTTGAACCTACTCGTTTCATATGGCCGGTATCTGTGAGTGATGGCTTTGTGAATGGGTTCCTTCTATGATGCTTAGTACCTTCTGCCTTAAAACCACGAAAGGGGTTTAATCCTGATAACCCCCGATGGAATCGGGGGTACTCCACCGTATTGTAACAACTCCGAAGGGAGTTGAACAAGGAAAGTCGCTCTTCTGAGGGATTATTATCGATAATACCGTCCGACAGAATATTTGTTTGAAGGTCAGACGCCTGACAGTCATCTGAGTATTCGAAGTATCCAGCTCGTTCTTTCAAAAGCCAAACAAAAAGCCGGTGTAACGCAATCAGGAAATATGCATCTTTTACGGCATAGCTTTGCCACGCATTTATTAGATAAGGGAATCGATGTCGTTTTCATTCAGAAGCTGCTGGGGCATAACAATATTAAGACTACTTTAAGGTATCTGGAAGTAACAAATAAAGATCTGACGAATATCATTAGTCCCATAGAAGATCTGGAAGGTTTGCTTTACAAGAAGTAGGTGTATTTAAGAAACAACAAATAAATCCATATGTACTTCGTGTTTATACCCTAATCCGGTGATTATCAGTAGTAAAATATTTTCGGTTGAAAATCTTTTTTCTATGGGTATATTCGTATATATTTGAGTAAGGAGCAAGCTGGAGCGTTTCTATTGCATAACTATACACTTCTTCTTTTTTATTTTTGTAAAAACACTGCATGAATATTTATTTCAAACTACCATCTGAACTTTCGGAAATTATTGACAAAAACCTCAACAAAATCATTAAGAATATTGAAAGTCTTCATCTTCCGCCTGAATCTATTGCCTTATTAAGATTAATAAAAGAATTTGTAAAAGCAAGGTTACAGGCGATAAAGGACGAAATTGACAATGAAGAATCAAATTCTGAGAACGAACTGTATATATTAGTTGACATGACAACACCGGACGGAAATTTCAAACTAATACCTTTCGGCTATTCAGAACACCTATGCCAAGAAATTCAATTTTGCATACGAAAGTCTGACTTTGAAAACTTAGAGAAACTGTTTCTTCAACTCAAGAAAGATTCTTTAAATTGACAATTCGCCAATCCGGTTACTACTAGTTGTATATTTTTTAGGGAGAGCGTTTTCTATCATCTGAACTGTTGTACGTAATAACTTTTTTGGCATCTCTATGGAGGACATGCCTGCACCTTACATGGGTTTGCTGCTATCGCTGGCAGACGGAATAAAATCAACATTTATACAACTATTGATCTTTAGTTTGTGATGGAAATCCACTTTTCATTCCCGATATCGGTCGGGATACATATCTTCGGCTTTGGGTTTGCTATTGAGTCCCGATAGCTATCGGGATTCGGCCGACGGATATTGAATGCCAGCGCAACCTGTCCCGCTTGGCGGGAGCAGCAAGCCCTAAAACGTTACCAGTAATGCAATGACAG